>JAEUIL010000881.1 GCA_016794255.1 Planctomycetaceae bacterium
CCGAGCACAAAACCTTCGGCGATCAAGGTCATAATGCCACCGCCGACCATTTGATTGACCAGCTTGACGGTCTGCCCGCAGCCGACAGGCCCCAGGTGAAAAATCTTTTGCCCCATCGCTTGGAGCACCGGCAGAGCACGCTCGTAATCTTCCGCAGCGCCGCCGACCATAATGGCGAGCGTGCCAGCCTCGGCGCCCCACGGACCGCCCGAGACCGGGGCGTCGATGAACTTCATCCCACGTTCGGCAAGCGCCGCGGACAATTGCTGTTCGGTCTGAGCGCCAACGGTGCTCATGTCGATCAGCATCTTCCCTGCGCTCGCGCCGTGAACGATGCCGTTATCGCCCAACACGATCTCGGTCAACTGCGGGTCCGCGGTGACAATCGTCACGACAAACTCGGCCAGTTTCGTCACCTCGGCGGGCGTGGCGGCTGACTTTGCGCCGAGCGCCGTGAACTCGCTGACAATCTCGGGCTTGCGGGCAAAGAAGACCAACTGGTGGCCCGCCTTGATCAAGTTCTTGGCCATCGGCCGACCCATGGTTCCCAAGCCGATGAATCCGACGGTGCTCATGCGCGTGCTTCCTGATGCTGAGTGGTACGGGTAACGCTGTCGGCCGGGAGCAAATTGAACCGTGGCTCACGGGCCGCTGCGAAACTGGACGACGATCGATCAGGACTAGATCGTACGTCAAACGCGGCGCGAAAAGCAGTCACCCCGCCCAGAATTTGTGCCGCTTGGTGATCGTCGATCGCCCCAAGATTAGGGAACGGTCGCGACCGGTTTCGCGGCAGGGAGTTCACTTCCCGTCGCAGCAACAACCGGCGACGGCAACCGCGGGCCATAGCAGACGCGAAAGCCGAGCCAATCGTGCGCTTCGTGCGGAGGCACCCCGGATCGCGCAGCCGAACGGCACTGGCCCGCTGCGTTATTGCGATCACCGCCGCGCACAGCCTTGCGATCTCCCTGCGGAAACCCGAGCGGATCGGTCATCGGCTCACGCGGGTACGGGCCGTTCGTCCAGTCATAACACCATTCTTTGGCGTTGCCGTGCATGTCATACAGCCCCCACGCATTGGGCGCGTACGACTTGGCATCCACCAGACGACCGAGCGCGTTACTGGCTGGCATGCCCGAGTAAGGACGCTTGCCGTCGAAGTTGGCCGCTTCGCTGGTGAACAAACCGTTGACGTTAAATGGTCCGGTAGTCCCCGCTCGGCAGGCGAATTCCCATTCGGCCTCGGTGGGCAAGCGAAACTCGTAGCCTGTCTCGGCGGGGGCGACTAGCCCGGCGTGCGCCAGGGCGTTGAGACGGGCAAGATACCGCTGACAATCATGCCACGACACGCGCACCACCGGGCGATTGGCGTCCTCGCTGCGCACGGTCACGTTCATCAACAGACCGTACTGACCCTGAGTCACTTCGGACTCGCCGAGATAAAACGAACGCGAAATCTTCACCGGATGTTGAGGTTCGTTCGTGCCGCGCTCGGCTTCGCTGGGCGGCGAGCCCATGGCAAACTCGCCCGGCTGAATCTTGACCAACCGCAAAGCGACATCGGACGACAATACCAGACTCAACTGCGGTAACAGCTGCGCTTCATCTAGTGGCAACACGCTGAGCGAATTTTCGGCAACGACCAACTTGCGTTTGGTGCGTAGATCGTCGACCAGTCGACGACGTTCGTCGAGACTCAAACCGGGCAAGCCGAGCGAGACGAAATACGCACCGGCCAGAGGCAGTTCGGATTTCTTCGGCTCGGCCGTGATCGCCTTGGCCAGCCAGCGTTCACCCAACTCACGCCGCTTGGCAGCATCGGGCGACAGACTCAGGCCATCCTCGCCCAACTGGTGATAGTCCTTGTCCGACGACTTCTGCAGGTACGGCAGTCCTTTGGGCCAGTCGCGACGCACGAAGCAATGAAACCGGCCGAGCGTGGTGTTCGCCGCGGGATCGTCGGGCGTCTGCTGAATCGTCTTCTCGGCCTCGCGGGCATCGTCGGCCAACTTGCGTGCCGCGTCGAGCTGCTTCTTTACAACCGCGATTTGGGCCCCGAGTTGCGCGTTCTTCGCCGCCAGACGCACACTCTCGCACGTGGCGAGTAGCTTGCCCGCCTCGTCGAACTGTTCGAGCGCCAGCGCCTCGGGCACCGTTGCGAGTCCCGTCGTGAGGATGGAATTCGCCAGCGATTCGTTCGTCCCTTTGACGCGGGCCTTGAGCGTGTCGAGCGTCGCGTTGATTCGTTGGATCGGTTCGATGGCGAACGAGTTGTTCAGCGTCACGAGCGTGCGACGGACAAACGTCAGGTCACCCAACTCGGCCGCTTGACGCGCGGCGAACTCGTAGTTGGCAAACTGGCGCGGGACATCGTTCGCGAGCGTGGCACCGAGATCCAACAAGGTGTCGATCGTGGCGCGGACATCGCGAGCACTGCCGTATTGAGTCGTCAGCTCTTTCAGGATCGGCTCGACTTCCGTCGTTGCAGGGATTGGTTGTCGCCGCGGCGGAAGAATCCACTGCGTTGCGGCGACGTCGGGTGGCTTCGGCGCGGCCGGAGGCGTGTTCGCCGCTTGCATCCGCTTCTGTTCTTGCTCGGCCTGCTTGCGTTTGTCGTCCTGGGCTTGTTTCTTTTTCTGCTCGGCCTCTTTCTCCAATCGGCGCTTCTCGGCCTCCTGCAATTTGCGTTGCTTCTCCTCGGCTTCACGCAAGCGATGCTCGAGATTCGCGCGATCGGCTTCCTCTTTGAGCTTGCGGGCCTTCGCCTCCAGTTCGCGCTGCTCGTCGGCGGCCGTGGTGCTTGGGTCGGCTTGGGCAGCGGCGGTGTCGGCAACCTGTGCCACGCCGGTGTGACGATCACCGCGGAACATCATGGCGACGGCCACGACACCGATCACGAGAAACACGCCGATCCCGGCCGCCACCGCAATCCATGGTGGAGACGAATTCTTGGTCGATGGTTTGTTTGATTTACCGGTGGGCTTGTGAACGACCGTCGCTTCGTCGACAACGGGCTTCACGGCCAACTCGGCGAGCTTGTCGAAACTGGGCTCGACCGAATCGCCACCCACAGCTGCCGCGGCCAGCATCGTCTCCATGTTCTTGAGCATCGGCTCGAGTTCTTCGAGCAGCGCGGCCATCGTCGGATACCGGTCCTCGGGCGCCTTGGCGACCATTTTCTCGAAGATTCGCGCGAACGACTTCGGTAGTCCGGGCCGAGCTTCGAGCAGCGCCGGCGGTGGCGCCGAACGATGCGCGGCGACACGCTCGACAATCGAACCGGGATACATTTTCTTCGCCGTGAGCAGCACGAAGAACGTACAACCCAAGCTGTAGATATCGGCGCGTTGATCGACTTTCGCCCCGGGGACCGATTGCTCGGGTGCCATGTAGTCGACCGTGCCACTCACGCTGCTCGCGCCCGAGGCTCCTGCCGCAGCGTTCTGTTGCGCTGCGTCTTGTGACTCGCCGCCGAATTGCGCGATACCCAAGTCCAAGATCTTGATCGTCCCTTGCTGATCGAGCAGCAGGTTGGAACTCTTGATATCGCGATGCACCACGCCGTGTTTGTGCGCGTGATCGAGACCACGGGCTGCTTGCACGATGTAGTTGAGCGCGAGATGCGGCGCGAGCGGTCCCGACTTCTTCACGTGCCACGACAGATCACGCCCCTCGACGTGCTCCATCACAAAGAAATGCACGCCGTGATATTCATCGGCATCGAAGGCGGTGACAATGTTCGGATGCACGAGCCGGGCGGTGGCTTTGACCTCGCGCTGAAACATTTGCAAAGCTTGCGGCGAAGCGAGCGCCTGACGCGACATCAACTTGACCGCCACGATCCGATCCATCCGGCGATGCCGGGCGCGAAACACCTGCCCGAAGCCCCCTTCGCCCAAGCGATCGAGCAGCAGATAATTGCCCAGCACCAAGCTCGCGGCTTTGCCCTGATAAATCGTGCCGGCTTGAAACGGCGTCAGCAGACGCTGCTCGACGAGCCATCGAGCCGGCTCCTTCGCGTCGGTCTCGGGCGTCAGCGACAACTTGTCGAGCGTGGCTTGGTCACCATCGCCCAAGGCCCCGACTTCGCGCGCGGCCTCTAAAAACGCTTTCCAATTCAGCGCCATGTTCGACATCTCCTCGAACCAGTCCCGCCAACGGAACTAGGGCATTGTGGCACACGGGTCATTCAGGATCAATACTCCAGGGGGTATACACCCCCTGGTTCGTGATGGAACGATTCTCGCTAACTCAACCCCATTAAGATGGCCTGTGCAAGCAGGATCTTGCCGAGCATCGCCAGGGGATAGACCGACGCATAGCCGACACTCGGCGAGTCGTTCCCGGTTTGCTGCGTGGCGTATGACAATAGCGCCGGCTGCGTTTGCATTCCCGCGACTACGCCGATCATCACGCTCATCGGTATTTGCAACAGCCGATGACCGATGACGAGCGTGACAACCGTCGCGGTGAACACGATCAACAGGCCGATCAGCATCAGTTGCCAACCCCCGGCGACGAGTGTGGTCAGGAACGAGTGCCCGGCGCGGGTACCGACGCCAGCCAAGAAGATGACCATGCCCACCTGTCGTAGCGTCATGTTCGCACTGTACGGCAACGTCCAAACCAGCGAACCGGTGCGACCGACCCAACCCAAGATGAGCGCCGCGATCAACGGACCGCCGGCAATGCCCAATCGCAACTCGTAACCTGGCGGACTGGGCAGCGGCACCTGACCCAACACAAAGCCCAAGATCAAACCAAGGCTGAACGAAAAGTAGTCGACTTCGCTCAGCGCTTTGTACGAGTCCCCCAAGTACTCCGAGAGCGCTTTCATCTGCGAACGTGGCGCGACGACTCGCAAACGATCGCCGGGCTCGAGGATCAAATCGGCGGCGGCGAGAAAATCGAGATCGCCACGGCGCACCCGGGTGATGATTGCCTCGAACTTTTGCAGCAGATTCAGATCGCCAATCCGCCGCCCGAAGTGCTGGCTGTTCGACAAGAAGATGCGGCGATTGTCGTAATGCTCGCGATGGACGCCGAGCGTGATGTCGGGCTCGATCTTGCCGAGAAAGTCAACCACCGCTTGCACGTCTTCCTCCGTGCCAATCACGCTCACCAAGTCGTCGGCGCATAAACAGGTGTCGCGATGCACGAGCGTCTCTTCCGCGCCGCGCAAACGTCGCCCCAGCAGTGCTCGCCAACCGTTGCCGACGAAAAGCACACCGATCGGCAAGTGAGCCAAGTCGTCGCGCATCACGCGCACCGTGACGTTCACGATCGACTCGCTCGTCGCACCCAGAGCCACGAGCCGTTTCGATTCGGTGGCGTAATCGATCTTGCAGAGCAACACCGTCAAGCGAATCGCCCCGATCACGGCCAGAATGCTGATCGGATAGGCAATCGAGTAACCGACGATCGGCTCGACCACCGCGGCGTCGGTCGCTCCGCTGATCGCGAGCTTTTCGGTAAGCGCGGCCAATGCGGGGGTGTTCGTCAGACAGCCGGCAAAGAAGCCCGCGGCGGTCGCCGAGGAAATGTTGAGCACCGGCGCGATGAGTATGATTGTCACCGCGACGATTGCGATCACGCTGAGTGCCAAATAGTTGCTGGGCAGGTTGGCGCGAAACGTCCGAAAGAACGCCGGCCCACAACTGATGCCAATCGTGTACACAAAGAGCAACAGCCCCAACTCGTACAACTCGCGAGGCAACCGTAACTCGGGGTCGATCGCTCCTGCCAGCAAGCCGACGAACAGCACGATCGCCGAGCCGAGCGTCTTGTGGATCACCGGCACGCGTTCGAGACCACATCCCACCGCAATGACCAAGAACAACAGGCACAGCGGCTGATGGCGTAACCATTCCATCACGTCGTTTACCCTACTGGCCTCTGTCACGCTTCAAAAAATGAGACGGCTCGTCTCGCACGGGTGTACTGCGAACCATCCCGTGTCGCCCTTGCGAAGCAAACGATGTGCCACCAATCGCAGAGGCGGGGCATGGTGAGCGGTGAGCGGCGTAATCCACGCCCATGGAACCCAAACGGCGCGTTTAACACCCCGGCCGAGACAGGAGCGAGTCGTGTCCCGTGCCCTGCGCCGATGAACGTGCAACAACAAGTCGCAACGGTTGCTTGATCCGTAAGCAACCGCACACATGGTGCCAGCATCGACTCATCGAATGCCAGCATCAGCAGCGCAAATCGCTCACTTTACGATCGCCGATCGCACGGTGCGTGTCCGTTGCGCGGCGGCTTCTTTGTCGATGCGATAGGTCACGACGAGATTGGACATCTCGTTGGCGCTCTCTTCGCCGAAGATCACCGTGGCCGTCGGATCGGGGTTGTACGGATGAAGCCGCGTGTTGTCCCAGTGACCGACCACGCGCAACGTCGAGCCCGCCGGGATCTTGACCGGTTCGGTGAACAAATATCTTCGTTGCCAGTTGAAGTCGTACGCCGGAATCGACACCAGCAACTCGTCGCGACCGTCGGGATACGTGATCGTCAATTGATAGTCGGTCCCGCGCAGATGCATGTGCGGCCGCACGTCGACGAGCACGGCGTCCTGCTTAAAGTACGGCGCGAACTCGGTCCGTTGATGGCCCGAGTGTGGCGGCAGCTCGATGCTGCGGTCGCGCGTGAAAATGTGATCGTACAACACATGCTCGGGCGGCTGCGAATCTTTCCGCCAGACGAACCCAATCGAGGTGCGATCGGCCACGTCCTCGTCGATCGGCGTATAGTGCATTTCGAACATCAGGTCATAACCGGCCGGCACGAGAATGCCTTCGTTGGGGGCATAACGCCGCGTGCTGAACTGATCGCCGGGCGTATAGCTCGCGATCCGCCATTGCCCCTCGCCCGAGATGCCGTAGAGCTTGCTCATCATCGCCACGCCCGTGATCGGCTTC
>JAEUIL010000896.1 GCA_016794255.1 Planctomycetaceae bacterium
ATCAGAAAGTTGAAGGCCAGATCGACCTCGCCCAGCCGATCGGCATCGAGCCACCGGCAGAACAAGATCGAGCGACCGAAGCCAACGCCCCGTTGCACGATCGTCAACACGAGCATCAGCGCCACGCCGCCGGCCAATGACTCGACGCGGCGCGTGGCGGCGTCCGCAGGTTGTTCGGCGGGGGGTGGTGTGCGATTCATGGGCAAATCTACGTCACAGCAGCCGTTTCGGCGCGGTGATGACGAAAGGGCACAAATCGTGTTGCCGCGACAACGTTGTGTTGCCGAAAAGCAACTGTGTGACGAGGCTTTTGCACGGCCATTTTTTGCCCTAAGGCCAATCGCGTCATCAACTTGAGGGTGCTCCGGTGCAATTGTCCCGACCGCCTGGCACTGAGCTTGCTAATAACTCTCTGCCGTGCCCAGCCCTCTCAGACTGCATCACGGAGCCCGTTCATGACCTCGATTTCTGCCGCCTTGCGTAGCTATATCGAAAGCCGTTTCTTAACCGATCGCACGGTTTCCTTCACCAACGACGATTCGCTGCTGACCTTGCGAGTGGTCGATGTCTTTGGTCTGCTTGATCTGATCGCGTTCGTCGAGAGCCAATACTTTATTACATTCGAGGATGGCGAACTGCTGCCGCACAATCTCGACACGATCAACAAGTTGACGCAGGCCATCGAGAAGCGACTGATGGTCTCGCCGCTTGAGACTTAAGGTATCGAACATCGTCGCTGCCAACATGCAGCCGCCGAAGCCGCTCGCGATGGAATGGTCCATCGCGTTGGCAGGCAAGTTAATCGAAGTAACGTCGTCAGTTCAGTGAACGTCAAAAGCAACCCGCCGAGTGGGCCTTGCTCGGCGGGGAGGAAGGGGTGATTCTCAAACTCTTGATTCAGCTTGCCGTTGCCACTCAACGCAACGAACAGTCGCCCGCACACTTGGTGCGGAAGTACTGAATAGCCGTCGGCAGCAGAGCGGTGATCCACGCCGCTTTGGCATCGGAGTAGGCATGCGAATCGTCGGGATGCAGATCTCGGCAGCGACGTTTCTCGCGATCGTATGCCATTGCTTCCGCGGGATGGTCGAGCAAGTAGTCGCGAAACGCCAGATGCTTTTCGATCTCGGAACTGCCTGTCTGAAAACAGTGCAGTTGCACGAGTCGGCGACTTGTGGCAGCGCAATCGCGGGTGCAGTAACGTCGTCCCGCGATGCCATACTCGCCCCAATAGCGATAGCCCATGCACTCGAAGCTCGCCTGTCGTTCATCAAGCAACCGAAGATCCGTGGTCACCGGCAGCAAATCGATAATTGGCTTGGCATGAATGCCGGGAATGGCCGTCGAGCCGATGTGATGAATCGCGATCAGGCAGTCCGCCAGCGTTTGACTGAGCCGTTCAATCTCCGTGTCCGTCCGGTCCTTAAGCTGCGACGAGTACGGCTCGAGTTCAACTTTGATCGGCGGCGGCATCATGGCACCCGACAGTTCCGTGCAGCGAAGTGACTCGCCGACAGTGTAGAAAAGCCTCGCCGGAGCGAAAACTCGCCCATCCGGAATCAGCGCACTCGCTTCAGCACGCGCCGCGATCATCGGATATCATGCGCAATCCTAAACACTGAACTCAGCCGACGAGATCCGCATCCACCATGCACACCATCCGCCGCATCGGCGAAGCCAAGCGTTACGCCGACATCGCCATTTACCGGGGCACCGCGCATTGGGTCGAGATTGCCGAGACGTCGTCGCTCGATGCCCGCGGCCAAATCTCACAGGTGCTCGCGCAGATCGACGCAACGCTGGTTTCGCTGGGTACGAACCGCACCGCCCTCATTAAAATCTTGGTGTATCTCGCCAATCTGAATGACGCGGCGATCCTGAACGAGCTATGGGACGCTTGGGTTCCCGTCGGTCAAGCTCCGGTGCGCGCTTGCGTCCAAGCCGGACTCGCCGGCGGCTATCGCGTCGAAATGGTCATCTCAGCGGCGGTAGCAGACTGAGTAGGTAGCAAAAGAGATGTGGGCCTTAAAAACACAAGCACCGTTTAACCGAGCCCGGGCGAAACGTGAGTCGCGCCAAGGACAAGGTTAAACGGTGCTGCGAAATGGTGTAGCAATGTCGCCCGAGTGGACGAGAACGGTTAAGTCCGCCATTAAGCGATCAATAACCGTTCATCAGCAACGAGCGTGCTGACAACCTTAGGCCATCGCCTTGAGGTTCTTGAGCGCCAACACTTTGATCTTGCTGTAAGCAGGCTTCGCGGGAATGTCGCGGAACTCACCCGGCTTGAACGGGTTCGGCACGTTCTTGCGAGCCGGACGAGCGGGCATCTTCTTCTTGGTGATCTTCAGCAAGCCCGGAACTTGGAACAGGCCCGGGCCCTTGTTGCCCATCGCACCCTTGATTTGATCTTGGAGCGCGTCGAACACCGAGCTCACTTGCTTCTTCGACAAGCCGGTCGATTCAGCGATCGCCGCAAAAACTTCGCTCTTGGTAGGGGCCTTCTTCTTGCCTTCAGTCTTAGCCATGCGTGATTGTCCTCCGATTGGAGCAATAAGGAAATGTGCTGCAAACCCGACGATGGGACGGGTTGATTAAAATCCAGAAACGCGATTTTTCAATAAGAAATTCGGCAGAAACCACTCAAAAATCAGGAAAAACTGCTCGCGAGTGCCAAAAAAGGTCCGATTTTGCACGGTTTTTTGCATCGCTCCCCGCACTGGCTCCGGTTTTGACCGCGATTTTGCCGCGAAAAACGGCCCCGTTTCCACCACACCACACCGACACCGGCACCCTCTGCCGAGTTCATGGTCCACGCTCGATAAAGCATCCCGCGAATTCGTTCGACAATAAGGTCCAGCGACGAACTTCAGACGTTGTCGTCGAACGGAAGCAACCCACAAATGAACTTCTCTCGTGCAAGGCGTCGATCAATCGCAATCGGGCCGGCTGCGCGCACGCCACGTTTTGTTGCCGGTCGCGAGCCACCCGGTTAGACTGAACGCTTCGCAATCGGATAGTCAAACGTTGTTCCGCTATGCGAATCACGCTTCGCTACGGAAGGAGAAGAACATGGCACGACGCAGCTCAGGACGAGTGCGGCCTTGGGGTAGTACGACGTCAGCGCGACGCTCGCTCATCTCGCGACTCTCATTAGCAGCCCTTGCCATCAGCGCGACGCTGCTCGCGGCGACGGTCATGTTCATCGCCCCCTACGCGTGGGCTCAGGCCGAAGCCGACGTTGCTCCCACGGTGTTCGTCTCGGCAGATCGCAAAGTGATTCTCGCCCTGCGCAACTCGCAGGAGCTCTTGGCAGAGAAGCGATACAGCGAAGCGGTGCGTTTGCTCGGCAGTGTGCTCGAATCGTCGGAAGACTTCTTTGTCTCGCCAGAACGTAAAGCCGCGGCCGAGAAAGAAGAACCCAAGACGCCCAATCCTGCCCAAGCGATTCGGCAGCGCTTTCCGGGCCAAATGATGCAGCAACTGACCAGTCAGATGGTCAACCGAAGCTTGAAGTCCGAAGCTCAACGCCTCATCGGCGAATTGCCGGCCGAGGGACGCGAGGCGTATGAGTTGCAGTTCGGTGCCGACGCGCAGCGCTTGCTCGATGCTGCGGCGCGTTCTGGCAGTATCTCCGGACTCGCCGAAGTCTCGCGACGATTCTTTCACACCAAGGCCGGGCTCGAAGCGACCGAGTTGCTCGGCACCTGTTTGCTCGAACGTGGCCAGCCCCAGGCCGCGGCGTTTTGCTTTCAACGTTTGACGGCCTCGTCGGCCCGCAAAGAGTTCGAGCCGGGCTTGTCACTCAAGTTGGCCGTGGCGCAGGCGCGCTCGGGCGGACGTGACCGGGCGCTCGAAACTCTGCAAAGTATCTCGGCGATCGCAGGTGTTACATCTGTCTCGCTCGGGGGTAAAGACGTGCCACTTACCGATCGCGGCGAGTTGGTAGCGTGGCTCGAACAACATGGCGGACAAAATGCCGTAGCCGAGGCGCGACGCGATGACCCGTGGCTCATGTATCGCGGCAATGCCGCGCGCAACGCCGAGAGTTCCGGCAGTACGCCGCTGCTCAATCGCCGTTGGGCCGTGCCGACGCTGTACGATCCCGAACCGCTGAAGCTCGATCTGGAACGGCTCGTCGAACAACGCCGCATCGTCGAGGCCGATCAAGGCACCGCCCTGCTGCCAGGCGTGTTTCCGCTTGCGGTCAACGATCATATCGTGATCCGCACGACGTTGGGTGTGATGGCCGTCAACTTCAAGACCGGCAAACGCATCTGGTTCCAAGAAGATCCCGAAGTGCGACAGCAACTCGATCGCTTTGCTCAAGAGACCAACGCCAATCAGCCGGTGACGATTCCGCCATGGCTCGACAGCCGACTGTGGAAAGACTCCATCTATGGCACCATGGCGAGCGACGGGCAGTTCGTATTTTGCGTCGAGGACTTGCCGCTCGAACTTGCCAATCCGTTCCAACGCAACGTGTTCTTGGCTAATGGTCGTCAGCAGGACACGCCTCAAGAACCCTCGAATCGCTTAGCGGTGTACAGTTTCGCGCGGCAGGGGGCGATCGAGTGCGACTCATCCGACATTGCCGAGCTCAAGGGAGCGTTCTTTCTCGGCCCGCCGTTGCCGCTCGAAGGACGACTCTATTCCATCGTGGAACTCAAGGGCGAGATTCGCCTCGTGGCGCTCAAGGTCTCTGCCGGGCCCACTTCGACCAACTCACGTACCGGCCAAGTCAAACAGCATTATAAGCTCGAGCTCGATTGGTCGCAGCAACTCGCGGGCCCCGAGCGGCGTGTGTTTGAAGATCCCTTTCGTCGGCAAGCGGGTGCCACGCCGTCGTTCGCCGCAGGCATGCTGATCTGTCCGACGACGGCC
>JAEUIL010000914.1 GCA_016794255.1 Planctomycetaceae bacterium
GTTATGTTCACCGCATCGGTCGCACCGGCCGCGCGGGTCGAACGGGGAACGCCATTCTGTTCCTCCGACCGCGTGAGCAGAATCTGCTGCGTCGCATCGAACGTGCCACTCGCGGCCGTATCGAGCAGATGCAAGTCCCCACGAAGCGCGACATCAACAAGCGCCGCGTGGCCCGGTTCCACGAGCAGATCACCGCGGCGCTCGAAAAGCCCGAGACGCTTGGCACGTATCTCTCGCTGATCGAGCAATATCGCAAAGAGAAAGATGTGCCGGCCGAACACATCGCCGCGGCGCTGGCGGCAATGAACGCAGGTGACACACCGTTGCTGGTGACCGAGGATCTGCACAAGGTCGAGTTTGTTGGCCGCGAACCGGAACGCCGTGAGAACTTCGAGCGTGGCCCGCGTGCTTTCACCGGGGATCGACGCAATGGTCCGCCGATGCGCACCGGCGAGCGTCGCCTGGGCGGGCATCGCAACTCGCCGCCGATGGAGACGTTCCGCATCGAGGTGGGCCACGCGCATCAAGTGAAGCCCGGCAACATTGTCGGCGCGATCGCGAGCACAACCGGACTCGACAGCGCGAACATCGGCCGCATCGAGATCTACGACGAGTACAGCACGGTCGATCTGCTCGCCGGCATGCCTCACGAGCTGTTTCACTCGCTGAAACAAGTCTGGGTTTCCGGTCGTCGTTTGAATATCACCCGGCTGAACGAGGCGCCCGAGTTCGACAATCGCCCGACGCGCAAGCCGTTCAAGCCGAAGGTCAAAGACGGCAAGAAGAAACGTGTCCCCGCCCGGGCGTGATCGCGGGAGAGGCCGTTTCGTAGTTCCCTCTTTTGCCTTCATCGTTTTCGGCGTTCGCGGTATGATCGGCGAGCGGTGAAGAACACTGAAAGCAAACAGGGGACATGGCGAACATGAGCGTCAACACGAGCAAGGTCACCGGACGGCGGCAGCTGAAGTTCCAGTCGCTCGATGAGGTGTTGGCCGATGCCGAGCGGTGCGCAGGCGAAGGTTATCGACCGCTCGGCAACTGGTCGGCGGGCCAAATCTTTGCGCACATCGCTCGGGCCATGCATGGGTCGATCGACGGGATGCCGTTCCAGGTGCCGTGGCTGATTCGCTGCGTGCTCACGCTGTTTCGCAAACGTTATATCAACGGACCGATCTCGCCCGGCGTGACACTACCGTCGACCGCCAAATCACTGATCGCCGAACCGTCGGTGAGCACCGAGCAAGGGCTCGCCGATTTGCGGCAAGCGATTGCGCGGTTGAAGCAAACCGCCGCGCGAGCGCCGAGCCCGGCGTTTGGCGTGATGTCGCGCGAGGACTCGGATCGGCTGCACATGACTCATGCCGCGATGCATCTCAGCTTTCTGATCCCCGCTCACGACGGCGACCATGAGTGACCCAAGCGCCGCCTGGGCGGAACTCGACCGTTGGCACATGAATCGGGCCCTGGAATTGGCCGAGCAGGGCCGCGGAGGCGCCGAGCCGAATCCGCTCGTTGGCTGCGTTGTGGCGCATGGGGCCGAGGTGATCGGCGAGGGGTATCATCGCCGCTATGGTGGACCGCACGCCGAGGTCGACGCACTGCAGATGGCCGGCGAACGGGCTCGCGGCGCGACGCTGTATGTCACGCTGGAACCGTGCTGTCACTGGGGCAAAACGCCGCCCTGTTCGCAAGCTGTTATCAAGGCCGGCGTTCATCGCGTGGTCGCCGCCATGAGCGATCCCTTTCCGCAAGTCGCGGGCGGTGGTCTTGCCGAGCTGCGAGCTTCCGGCGTGGACGTGAGTGTCGGTTTGCTCGAAGCCGAGGCGCGACGATTGAATCGGCCGTATCTCAAGCTGCTCGCAACCGGCCGACCGTGGGTGATCGCCAAGTGGGCCATGACGCTCGATGGCAAACTGGCCTCGCATGCCGGGTCGAGTCAGTGGATTTCGTCGCCTGAGTCCCGCGCGATCGTGCATCAACTGCGCGGACGAGTCGACGCGATTATCGTCGCTGCCGGAACCGCGCGGGCCGACGATCCGCAACTCACCGCTCGACCGCCAGGGCCGCGTACAGCACTCCGCGTCGTGGTCGACGATCGCGGTCACCTCGCGCTCGACAGCTATTTGGTACGCTCCGCGCGAGAGACGCCCGTGCTCGTGGCGACAGTCGCCGATGCCTCGCCGGACAAACTCGCCGCGCTGCGAGCGGCCGGCTGCGAAGTCTGGCAGCACTCGGGCTTCGATCGTGCCTCGCGGCTCGCCGGGTTGCTCGACGAGCTGGGCCGACGACGCTTCACCAACGTGCTCGTCGAAGGGGGCGCGAAACTGCTCGGCAACCTCTTTGACGCACGGCAGATTGACGAGGTCCACGTGTTCGTGGCACCGAAATTGATCGGCGGCAGCGGTGCGATTGCGCCCCTGGCCGGGATCGGCATCGCGAACATGGCCGACGCGCTGCGGCTTGAGTCGGTGCAGATCGAGACCTCCGGCGGAGACGTGTATCTCCGCGGACACGTGCTCAAGCCCGAGGCCTAACGTCGCGGTGTTATTTGCCCGCCCGAGTGTCGCGAACAATCTGCACGAATTGCTTCGCCAGACTTTCGATCCGTGCCAGATCACGATTCGCAATCGCCTTGGCTTCCACGAGCGAGCCGCCGACGCCGAGCGAACACGCACCTGCTTTAAGGAACGACGCTGCGGTATCGAGATTTACCCCGCCGGTGGGCATGAGCTTGATCTGCGGCAACGGACCGTGCAGCGCCTTGAGATAATTCGGACCGGTAATGTCCGAGGGGAACACTTTCACGATATCCGCACCGGCCTGCCATGCGGTCACGACTTCGGTCGGCGTCAGTGCCCCGGGCATGATGAGCTTGTCGTAACGACGGCACATCTCGATCACGCCCAGGTTCACCGCCGGTGACACGATAAACTCGGCACCCGAGAGCAGGGCGATGCGGCACGTCTCGGTGTCGAGCACCGTCCCCGCGCCGAGCAGCACCTTGTTGCCGAGCTTCGACGCCACTTGCTCCAGCACGCGATGCGCCTGCGGCACGGTGAACGTCACTTCCAGACAATCGACCCCGCCGGCCACGAGCGCCTCGGCCACCTCGACGAGTTGGCTGCCATCGGGAGCCCGGATGATTGCCACGATGCCGGAATCGAGGACCCGAGCGAGATCGGTTTGCTTGGCCATGATGAACGCGGGGAAAGAAGGATGGAGCGGAATTTTAACCAAGCACTAAGCACTAAGAACCAAGCACTAAGCACTAAGCACCTTGCCCTTACTTCGGCAGCTTTTCGAGATACTCGATCTTCTGCAACGTGGTCTTCGGCGAGATGCTCCCGAGCCGCTTCATGGTTTTGTTCATGCCGTCGAGAATCTTGGCAATGTCGCCGAGCGTGACCTTGTCGCTGCCACCGGTGCTGCTGATGACCGCGTCGAACAGCACGACCAGCCCGGGCGACGCTTCGTAAACGGCCATGAACGTGTCGGGCTCGTCATGCTCGTGATCGTGATCGATTACGCAGTTCGGATCGTGCAGCGCGTCGACCGCCGATTTCTTCTTGCTGGCCTTGGCGGGCTTTTTGCCGCCCGACTTTTTCGCGGGCGCGGTCTTGGCAGCAGCGACAGGGGTGGACGATTTCTTCTTGGCCATGGAAGCGGCTCCGGGAGTTGGTTCGCAAAGCGCCGGATCGTAGCTCTTTACGTCCCGATCGTCAAACGAACGGCGACGAATCTTGTTGCAAAGATCGCTGCATGAGCCGTAGTGCGACGAGCAGATTCCCCTGCGTCCACAGCAGCGGCGTCTGATCGACCGGGACATACCGTCGTTCTTCACGATAGTACGACTCGGGACAACGCAAGCCGCCAAAACGCGAGTCGTCGGCCGTCAGATGCGCCAGCGAGCGATTCAGGAATCGCGTCTGTTCGGCGAGGCAGCGAGGGTCGCCGTTTTGCAAGAAACGCTGACCGTACACAGCCGACAGAATGGGGTCGAAGATGCACCACTGCGCCTCGTCGCCCGGCGTGAGCAATGCATCGCGCATCGACAAGTCATCGCTGAAGTCCGCGGAACGCTGATCGGCGGCCAGCTTCTGCTTGTAGTCGGCACACCAGTACGAGTCGCCGCGGTACCGGCGAATGCCGATCTCGCCCAGCAGGTCGCGAAGTACGAGCTCGATGATCGCATCGGCCTGTGTCGGCCCGACGATTTCCAACGGGTAGATGAGGAACAACAGCGCGGCGTCGGCCTCGCGGCGTTTGCCTGCGTCGGGATCTCGGCACTCGAACGGCAAGCTTGATTCCAGCGCCGCCAACCCCGCCGCCACGAGTGGCTCGAGGCGGGCAATGGTGACATGTTCGCCATGAAAGTGGCAACGGCTCGCTAACTCGGCACGCTCCAGCGCTTGCTGCAACGCACGCAGCCCGGCGGTCGCGGGACCGATGCTCGATGCGTTGACCTTGCGGGTCTCTTCCCAATGGCCGCTGTCCTCGTCGCGGACAAAATCGATCTTCTCCAGAAACAACGCTACGGCCGCAACCAGCTGCGCGACTTCATCGGTCACGGGCAACTCACCCGTCCGCAACAACCGCGCCGCGATCCACAGGAAGTACCCAAGGGCGTCGTTCTGGGCGTGCGACCAACGCTCGTCGAGTTCTGCCAGCTGCCGGCCATCGAAGCGGATGTGCGGTCGATTCATCGGGTCAGCGTGGTCGGCCGAGCCGTCGAGGATGCGCGCGATGCGCGGTAACTGCGTCTGCAAGAACGCCGCGAGACCTTGCACTGTCCGCACGGCAGCCGCGGTTTGACCGTCGATCGTCAGGGCGTGCGCGACATGGACGTTGTCGCGGATCCAGACGTTGGCATAGCCCGAGGGATCGTCGACCGCGAGGTGAGCGGCGGGATAAAGCCCGGTGCTGAGCGCCGGAAAGTCGAAGGTCCCTGCCGCCCGCAAAAACTGCGTCAGACGCTCGACATCGGCCAGGGTGTAATGATGTTTGAGATAATCGAGCAAACGCTCATTGTGAACCAGCAGCATGGCAAGTCAGGAATCACCAAGAATCTCGGGCGGGTTGTCGCGGCATCATTTCTTAAGCCCGACGGCTCGTCCGTCCAACCCCCAAGCTGGATCGAGCGTGACGCCGAGATGCGTCAGAGCGGTCGGCACCACATCGACCATCGCGGTTGGCTCGTCGAGTCTTCCCTGCTTGGCAGCCGGGCCGCTCACGATGAGAAACGTCGTCGTGATCTCGGGATAGTCGTGTCCCTTGCCGTGATCTTTGCCTCGCCCGCCGTGATCGGTGCAGACAATCGTGAGCCAGTCCTCCTCGGCAAATCGGGGACGAGCGGCGACCGCAGCCAGGACCTCGCCCATCT
>JAEUIL010000004.1 GCA_016794255.1 Planctomycetaceae bacterium
GGCGACCGACAAGCGTTTGACGAGTTGGTCCACCGGTACGAGCGCGAGTTGTACAGCTATCTGCGGCGTTACCTGGGTAATGCAGCCGCCGCAGAAGACGCCTTTCAAGCATGTTTCTTGCAGGTGCACTTACGTTGCCACCAGTTTGAAACCGGCCGAAAGTTCAAGCCTTGGCTGTACGCTATCGCGACCAACGGTGCGATCGATTCGCAACGTCGGGCTCGTCGGCAACGCACGGTCAGTCTCGATCGCCGAACCGAATCGGATGACGACAGTCTCGGTTCGCTCGCCGAATTGATCGAGAGCCGCGAGTCGACGCCCGGTGCTCAGTTCGAAGCCGCCGAGCGTCGCGAGTGGATTCGGCAGGCGGTGGCCGAATTGCCCGTAACCTTGCGCAGCGTGGTGACGATGCTTTATTACCAAGGTCTCAAGTATCGCGAAGTAGCCGAAGCGTTGCACCTGCCGGTCGGTACGATCAAGAGCCGGATGCACGCAGCGGTCTACAAGTTGAACGAGGCTTGGCACGCACAGTCAGCCAATTCGTCCGAGAACCCGCCCCATGCGTGAGCAATTGCTCGGTTATCTGCTCGGCGCTCTGGAACCCCACGAACATGCCGAAGTAGCCGCCAAGGTGGCTGCCGACGCTGAGTTGCGGCGTGAACTGGAGCTGCTCGCTCAGAGCCTGGAACCACTTGCCGACGAGCATCACGAACCGCCGGCTGGGTTGGCCAAGAAGACGTGTCAGTACGTCGCCGACCGACGCGGTCCTAGCGCCGGGCAGTTCGGCGCTTGTTCGCAGTGGCGATTGCAAGATCTCTGTGTCGCCGCGGCCTTGTTCGCCGCCGTGATGATGCTCGTCGTGCCGGCCGTTTATCAAAGTCGCAATCAGGCACACCTCGAGTATTGTCAACGCAATCTCGCCACACTCGGCCAGGCGCTGGTGCAATTCAGCCAGATTCACAACAACGAATTCCCGCAAGTGCCGGTCCAGGGCAATCTCGCCGCTGCTGGCATCTACGCTCCGCTGCTGCGCGAAGCGGGGCTGATCGTCGACTCGAACGTCGTCTGTCCGGCGTCGCAGTTACGCAAATGTAGCGAGTTTCGCGTACCGACCCGCGACGAGTTGCTAGCGGCGAAAGGGACGCTGTTGCAGCGCTTGCAAAGCACGATGGGTGGTAGCTATGGATACTGCATCGGCTATGTCCAAAACGGCCGCTATCACGTGCGACGAAACCTCGGGCGCGAGAACTTTGCCCTCGTCGCGGATGTCCCGTTGCAATGGGTCAACGAGCCCGCGTCACATCACGGTCGGGGTCAGAACGTGATGTTCGAGGATGGCCATGTGCGTTACCTGTCGTCCGCTCGACTGAATGACGGCGACGACCACTTCTTTATCAACGGCTTGGGCTACGTCGCGGCGGGGATCGGAGCGGACGATGCTGTCATCGTTCCGAGCGGCACGCGACCGGTGATCTTGCGGACGATGCTCGAAGGCGAGTAATCTCCCGCCCGCTGTCTCCACCTCCGCCGCACAATACCGCCTAGCAGCTCGCTTGCGGTTTCGCGCCGTCACCCACTCGACTTCGCCTCATGACACGTCGCCAAGGCCTCGTCTGGCTCGCGCTGTTGGCGTTCGCGCTGCGATTGGCCGCGGTCGTCGTGCTATACCGACCCCTCGATCGGCCGCAAACCTACGAACACGGCGAGATCGCCCGCAACCTACTCGCAGGCCGCGGGTTCAGCGTCACGTTTCTCGGCGTCGACGGTCCCACCTCGCAACAAGCTCCGTGGACACCGCTGCTGCTGGCGGGTGCGCAATACGTGTGTGGCATCGATTCACCGCAGGCCGTGTGGCTCGTGCAGTTCTTGCAATGCGCGGCAGGTGCCGGACTGGTGCTAGCCGTCGCATGGTTGGCATGGTCGCTCATGCCAGAGAGACCGTCGGTCGGCTGGATCGCCGCCCTCGGCGCAGCCGTTTATCCCCCGCACATTTACATGGCGACGCACGTGCAAGTCGTCCCCTGGGCGGCACTCGTGCTGACGTTGCTGCTGGCCGCGGTCGTGTCGCCGCGCGCGAAGGTTGATTGGCGCTGGGGCGTCGTGGCCGGCTTGCTCGGCGGTTGGCTGTTGCTCATCGAACCGATTCTGGCCCTGGCGTTACCGATCGCCGCGTTCGCGCTGGGGTCGACTATACGACGCAACTCGGCGCACGCTGTCAAAACTAACGATTGGCATGGATATCGCCGACCGCTTTTCGCCATGACAGCGATGACGCTCACGACGCTGGCAATCGTCTCGCCGTGGTTGATCCGCAACTACCATGTGCATGGCGAGTTTGTGTTCATCAAGTCGACGTTCGGCTACGCGTTCTGGCAGGGGAACCATCCGCAATCGCGGGGCACCGACAAGCTGCCGAAACCCGAGGTTGAGTTGGTTCGCACCGCGCACGATGGCACTCTCGCCGGGCGCAACGCCGCGCTCTGGAACGCGCGTCACGAAACGCTCTACATCGACGATGTGCTGCTCAAGCCACAAGGATACTCGCGATTTCAGGGGCTCAGCGAACCGGCCCGCTCACGTCTGCTCGGCAATGAAGCGTGGGCGTTCATCGCGGCAGACCCGAGTCGGTATGTGCGATTGTGTTTTCAACGGATGCGTTACTTTCTGTGGCGCGACGAGACCAACCCCAAGGCGGCCGACCCGTTGTATCGGCTGTCGTCGGGCGTGTGGCTGACACTCGCCGTCACGGGCCTTGTCGCCGGTCGTGGTTATTGGCGCACCTGGTGGCCAACGTTGGCCGTGTTTCTGGTCGTGATGACGTTTCACTGCCTGACGATCGTCTCGGCCCGATTTCGGATGCCGCTTGAACCGTTGAGTTTCGTCTGGTGCGCGACCGGCGTCAGCATGCTCGGCGAGCGTTTGTGGTCATTCGGCAACGTGTGGTCTTGCCGCCTCAAGCCCACGGCGAAACGTCGACTTTCGGCATCATCGAGCCCGCTCGGGTCTTTCCCTCAATCGCCTTAGCGATTACGCGCAAGTCTCTTGTATAAAATGACTTGCGAATACCGGCGTCGCCTGTTCTGACGCGACATTTCGACTGGCATTGGCTTTGCGATTCCTTCGTCTCACGAACCTGGGTCACTCACCCAAGCTCGCTCGAATCGTTTCGTCGAAGGACACTGCCGATGCACGCTCGCGAACTGGTCGAACTCGCCGCCGTGGCCGCCGTCCATGGTCCCGCTCTGATCGCGGGCAACGGGCGACTGTCGGACGCCGGACTCGAACTCTATTGGGTCGCGTCGAAGTGCCGACTCGATCGCTGGGGTCGCGCGATCAAGAGCTTGTCGCAGCCGCAAGCTGCTTGGCCTTGGGGGACAGCGGCTCCGCGGCAAAGTCAGCTCGAAGCGGTTATCGAAGAGGTGCTGGCCAGCGAAGTGCTCACCCGAGTGTGGACCGCGCTGCTCGCTGGCTACGATCGGACACGGCGTCGACAGGACTGCGAGTACTTTGGCAAAGGGATTTACCTCGGACACCTCGAAGCTCGCAATCGAGTTCTCAAACTGCTGCTCACCGGTCCCGGCGTGACTGCCGCTCAAGCCGTACGACTCAATCGCCTGCGACAACAGGTCGAACGTTGGAGTGACTTGCTTGTGGGCTGCCTGACCGCGGTGTGCGACGTGGCCGAGTACGCTCCGCATCCCGATCGGGCGCGCGAGTTTGCCGCGGATCTCGGCGGTGCTGGCGGAATGGCCCAAGCCCCACTCCGCTGGCAAATGACGATCGCCGCGCTCCGGCTCACGTTTCTCACCCCCTTTGAAAGCGAAGCGGCTAATCCCGACTCGAATTCGCGGATCGCCGCTAGCATCCTTCGCGCACTGGAGTCCGATTGTTTCGACTCCACCGGTTTGTTTCCGTCGCTCTACGTCACCCGGCTTGAGCATCTGGGACGCGACACCGAGTTGTTGATCCACGATCTGTTTCAACCCGTCGATCCGTGGCAAGCCGGTGAACTCGACGAGTCGCTCGCTCCGATCGAACCGCCCCCGGGCCGACGACGCTTCGGTTAAGGCGCGAAACCGCAAGCGAGCCGCGCCATCGATCGACTTCACCTACTCACCTACTCACCTACTCACCTACTCACCTACTCACCTACTCAC
>JAEUIL010000027.1 GCA_016794255.1 Planctomycetaceae bacterium
TTCACTTTCTCGGGTTGGGTGTGCCGCACGTGGTCGACAATTTGAACGAGTTCATCGGCTGGATCAAGGAAGAACGGCCGCAGGGGGTGATGACGCCGCTCAATTTCTTGACCAGCATCACCAAGCCGAACGCGATCGATCGCCGGATCAACTCGCATTACTTCGCGCTGCGCGACGGGACGCGGTTCGCCGCGACGCTCGAAGTGCCGTACACGCAGCCGAAAGTGGCGTTGGACCCGGGCATGGCTCGGGCGTACGGTGAGTCGTTGTTGCGAGCGTGGAATCGCACCGTGTTCGTTGAGCAGGATTCGAGCACCGATCGCGGAGCCAAAGGTCACGCCCACCTTGCCGAGTTGCGGGCAAAGTTTACGCCGCTCTATCGTGGCAAGCCCGCCGAGGCCGAGGCGCTTGTGAAAGAGTATCTCACAGCCGACGCCGATCCGCTCTATCGCGTCGAAGCGAACAATCTGCTGGCTTTGATGCGACTGTTTCAGAAGCGGTACGCCGATGCTCGGGAACATTGCGAAGCGGTGCTCACCGATGCCGCGGCAACCACGTCGCAGCGGGACTTGGCGGCGTTACAACGATTGCAGATCGTCGCTGCCGACGGCACCTCGACCGCCGCGCAAATCGACGCCGCGTTGCAGGCTTTCGCAGCGATCCCGTACGCGGCTGCCGACCAAAGGGCGAAGGCGTTCGAGACGGTGAGTCTGTACTACGCGTCAAAGCAAGCGTACACACAGGCCATCGAGCACGCTCATTCGCAGTTGAACTACGCGGCAACTCACGAGCAAGGCAAAGTCTTGAACCGCATCGCATCGTACTACGATTTGCTCGAGCAACCCGCGAAAGCCTTGGCGACTCGTCACCAAGCAGTCACGTTTCTCCGCACACAGTTGAGTCCCAAGCCGCCGCGAAGTGTGTTTGGCGCGACGATGACGATCGACTTGTTCGAGGCGCTCGCGAAGATTCCGAGTGCCACCTTGGCCGAGCGACGAGCTGCGGCGGAGTTGGTACTCGCTCACGAAATCGTCACCGAAGCTCAAAAGCAACAAGTTCGCGAAACGCTCGCTCAATGGGAGTAACGATCATGACCGGCCCATGCCTTGAATCTTCGCACACGATCGGAATCGGTCGTCGCTTCTCGATCGTGCTCATGACTTGTTGTGTATTATCATTCGCTACCTTGGCTGAAGCCGCGGGTCTCATGGCCGGAGCGGCCAAGGTCGAGATTACCGATCGCGAGGCGGGCCCGGTCAATGATCCCCTGTATGTCAAAGCGCTCGTGATCAAGAACGACCAGACCACCGTAGTGATCGTGACCGTCGATGCGGTCGCGATCGGCGGGATCGGCCGAATTGGCGACGACTATCTGCCCAAGGTGCGTGGCCAGATCAAGCAAGACCTCGGCATCGAGCCGACGCGCGTGTTCATCAACGCCAGCCATTGCCATGGCGTGGTCTGCAAAGATGTCGACGAGCGGACCGTTCAGGCGGTCAAACAAGCGGCGGCGAAATTGGTGCCGGTGCGTGTCGGTGTCGGCGTGGGTCGAGAAGATCGGATCATGGAGAATCGACGGCTCAAACTCAAGAGCGGCAAAGAGGCCGACGTGCGTCATGCGTACTCGCTGCCGCCGGACGATGCGGTCGCTGACGTAGGGCCTGTCGATCCGCAGATCGGCGTCTTGCGATTGGATCGCGAGACCGGCGGGACGCTCGCCGTGGTTTACAACTTTGCCTGCCATCCGATCCAAGGCGTTCCCAGCGGCGCGAACACGGCCGACATCACCGGCTTCGCCTCGCAAGTGATCGAGGACAATCTCAGCGAAGGGGCGGTGGCGTTGTTCGTGCAAGGGTGCGGCGGCGATATTAACCCCGTGATGTACAAGGATGTCGAGCATCCGCGAAGCGCCGAGCCGCACGGTAATCTGCTCGGCCTGAGCACGTTGCAAGCGGTCCGCAAAATCACTTGCCAAGCTGACGAGCGGCTGCAGGTCATCAATGAAACGATTCCGCTACCCCGCGGCGATCGCACCGAGCGGATTTACGCTTTGGAAGCCGAACAGCAGCGGTTGCTCAAGACGCTCAAGGGGACCACGCTGAACCTGAAAACGTTTCTGCCGCTGGTTGTGAAGTACAACCTATCGAGCGAGTTTCCGTCCTATTACTCGCACCGCTACTTGCACGACAAGGCACTGGGTCGCGAGGACTTTAATCACCACGACGCCGCAAACCGCCGGGCGATCAAGGCTTATATGGACAACATCTTCGTGATGGAGGAGTTGACCCGGGTGCAAACGAATCTCGCGTTGTTGCGCAAGCATCAGGCGAGTCTCGTTGCCGCGGGCAAGCGGACGATCGACGTTGAACTCGGCGCGCTGCGGATCGGCGACTTTGTGCTGACGACGTTTCCCGGCGAGCTGACCGTGCGGATCGGCTTGAACATCAAGGAGCACTCGCCGCACGCTCGCACCTTCGTGGCGGGCTACACGAACGGTTACATTTATTACGCCCCCACAGCCGAGCAGTTGCAGAACCTCGGCGGCGCACAAGAAGACAGCGACTGCGTGTTGGCACCCGAGTGGCAGAAGATTTACGAGACCAAGGTCGCCGAGTTGCTCAAGAAACTGTGAGCCGCCGCTCCCCGTCTCCATTCTCTCCGTCGCACATGAGCCGGCGTGCGACCTCGGCGCGATGTGCGGCGCGCTTCTGTGCTGGGAAGCACGTCGCTCACGGATTTATCCCGCAATGAGCGGTCTTCAGACGCTGGTCGGGCCAGTCGTAAACCCCCTTTAGGCAAGTGTTTGCGGCTAAAACGCACCAGTTGCCCAACCCACTTTGTGAAATCTGGCACGATGGTTGCAAATCTATGGTGTCGTCAAGAAAAACTCGCATCCTACGGTCGAGTTTGGCACATATCGCACTTGGGAGGTAACGCCTATGGACCACGCAGGTCACGCTGATGCAGCCCATGTTTTGTGGACCGAGACCTTCTCGCCCGACCAACGTCAGCAGATGGCGGTCGACGATCATTTCGCATGGCGGAACGTCGTGAGCGTCCTGATCGCGGTTGTGTCGACGGGGACCGTGATGATGACCTTGGCGGTGCTCGCTTGTCTATAAGGAGGGGGCGAGCCCGTCGATCTATCCGGTATACCCAGCAGCCGCCTTCTTCCCCGTGTCCCAGCGGCGCTCGGGTCGGATAGCTATGGCGGAACGACCGAGCCAACGCGGTTCGTTTCGCAGATTGCGAATCCCTTTGCCCTCACTCATCTCCCTTGAGGGCAAAGGGGTTTTTTATGCGCACGACTGGTGTTTAGTTGTTAGTGTTTGGTGTTTAGTATTCAGCACCACGATCTTCCTGCCAAACACTAACCACCAAAAACCAAACACTCTTCCCTCACTCATTCACATGCGTCTCTAAGAATCGCGCGAGCTTGTGGAAGTCGCTTTCGCGCTCGACGAAGCGGACCTTCGTTACGAGCGTGTCAGGATCGACGAGCGTTTCGAATGGCACGTAGTTCAGATCGAGCTGACCCGACACGCTGACCATCACGCCGTTGAGCCCCTTTTCGACCAGGGCTCGATAAGCACCGACGCCCAACTGGCTGCCGAGCATTACGTCGAACGCATGCGGCCGGGCACAACGGGCTTCGTAACCTAACTGTAAACCGTTGACCTTGCGTTCCTTGCCGGTCTGCTTTTTGTACTCGGCCATCACCAGCTTCGAGAACGTCCGGCCCAAGTTCACCTGGGCGATCGAGATATGCCCGTGCTCGTCGCGGGGAATTCCCTCGAGCTCACTCGCTGGCAAGTACTCGGCCAACCCCTCGGCCATCACGATCACGCCGAACTGCTTGTTTTCTTCCTCTTCGCGCACGCGCATCACCTTCACGATGCGCTTCACCACCTGATCGACGTTCATCACGGGCTTGGTGGTTTGGGCGCCGGTCTTCGGGTTGGTGACGGTCTCTTCGCTGCGATACTTGCCGTAGATATCCTCGACGCTGATCACGAGACTCGCCTCGCCGGCGATCGCCGTGCCATACGCGAGCCAGCCGGCGCTACGGCCCATCGTTTCGCACAAGAAATATGCCCGGCCCGCCTCGGCGTCGGCCAGCAGGTTGCGCACCTCTTGGGCGAGCGTTTCGACGGCGGTGAAATAGCCGAACGTGAAGTCGATGCCGCAATAGTCGTTGTCGATCGTCTTCGGCAAGTGCACGACCGGGATCTTCTTGCTGCCGGCGGGCAAAAAGTTCTGAAAGCTCTGGAACTTGTTGGCCGTCTTAAGCGTGTCGTCGCCGCCGATGGAGATCAGCGCGTCGACGCCGATCGAGCAGAGCGCCTCGTGCACGGTGCGCAGCGGCTTGGTGAGTTCCACGTCCTGCAAGTGCGACGGATGCGACACTTTCTTGCCCGGGTTCGTGCGGGCCGTGCCGATCATGATCCCCTGGCTGTTGCGGGTGCGCTTCAGACGCTTGTGATCGAGCATCACGTAGTCGCGATCTTGCACGAGCGGCTTGTTCGGCGCGTATTCGACGAGCGCCGAGTAACCGTGCAAACAGCCGACGACCTCGATACCGTTTCGCAGGAAAGAGGCTGCCGCGGTCGAGATCACGGCATTGGCCGCAGGCGCCGGTCCACCGGCAAAGAGGATCGCAACGCGTCGAATGTTGTGGGGATTGGTGGACATGGCGTGGGACGATGAGTGCTAGGTGTTGAGTGGTTTGTGATAAACAACGGGTGAGTAAGTGAGTAGGTGAGTAAGTATTTTACCTACTCACCTACTCACTTACTCACCTGCATTTCCTTCCCCTACGCGGGCCAGGTGCGTTCGATGAACTTCGTATCGACCTTGCCGGCGCCGAAGGCGGCGTGACCGAGAATGTCTTTCAACCGCGGAACCGTGGTCTTGATTCCTTCGATCCGCAGCTCGTCGAGCGCTCGCAACATGCAGGCGATTGCCAATTCCCGCGTCGGTTGATGAACGAGCAACTTGCCGATCATCGAGTCATACGTCGGCGGCACGGTATAGCCCGCATGGGCGTGCGAGTCGAACCGCACTCCGTATCCGCCCGGCACGTACAGTTGCGTGATCTTGCCAGGGCAGGGCATGAAGTTCTTGGCCGGATCCTCGGCGTTGATGCGACACTCGATCGCACAGCCGGTTTGCTTGATGTCTTCCTGACGAAACGGCAACGGCTCGCCCGCCGCGACGCGAATCTGCTGCTTGATCAGGTCGATGCCCGTGACGAGCTCGGTCACCGGATGCTCGACCTGGATGCGAGCGTTGACTTCGATGAAGTAGAAGTTGCCGTGTTTGTCGACGATGAACTCGACAGTGCCCGCGTTGGTGTAGTTCGCCTCGCGGATCAACCGCACCGCGGCCTCGCAGATCGCCCGGCGGATTTCTGGATTGAGATTCGGAGCTGGGCTCTCTTCGACGACCTTCTGGTGACGCCGTTGCATCGAGCAATCGCGTTCCCAGAGGTGAACCACGTTGCCGTGATGATCGGCGATGATCTGCACTTCGACGTGCCGCGGTTCTTCGACGTACTTTTCCAAATACACGGCCGGGTTGCCAAACGCCGCTTGAGCTTCGGTCTGAGCCTGCTGCAAACCGCTCTTGAGCGTGAGATCGTTCTGCGCGACGCGCATCCCTTTGCCACCGCCGCCCGCGGTCGCTTTGATCAGCACGGGATAGCCGATCTCGTGAGCAATCTTAAGCGCCTGAGCCTCGTCGGTAATTAACCCCTCGCTACCTGGCACGCAGGGGACATTCGCGGCGCGAGCGATTTGCTTCGCTTCGTTCTTGTCACCCAAGCGGCGCATCGCTTCGGGGCTCGGGCCGATGAAGTCGATTTTGCACGTGCGGCAGATCTCGTTGAAATGGGCGTTCTCGCTGAGGAAGCCGTAGCCCGGGTGGATCGCCTGCACGTTGCCGACTTCGGCGGCGCTGATCACGCGATCTACCTTGAGATACGAGTCGGCACTGCGCGCGGGACCGACGCAGTACGCTTCGTCGGCCAATTCGAGATATTGTGCGCCGCGGTCCGCTTCGCTATAGATGGCGACCGTTTCGATCCCCATTTCCTTGCACGCGCGGATCACGCGCAGAGCAATCTCGCCGCGATTTGCAATCAGAATGCGTTTGAACATACGAAAAAGTTTTGAACCGGGGGCAGAGATGCAGGACCATGGTTCCTAGTGCTTAGTGCTTGGTTCTTGGTTCGGAACCGCAAAGAACTAAGCACCAAGCACCTCTTCACGCCTACTTCGGATCAACCTTGAACAACGGCTGGCCGTACTCGACCGGGTCGCCGTTCTTGACGAGCACCGCCGCAATTTGGCCCGAGCACTCGGCCGGGATCTCGTTGAAGACCTTCATCGCTTCGATGATGCAGACCGTCGACTCGGGGCCGATGCGATCACCGACCTTGGCAAACGGCGGATTCTCGGGGCTCGAGGCGGCAAAGAACGTGCCGACCATCGGGCTCTTGATCACGATCAGATTGTCTTCTTTCGGAGCAGCAGCCGCGGCAGCGGTCGGTGCTGCGGGCGCGGCGGCAACCGGGGCCGGGGCGGCCATCGCCGGACGAGCTTCCACCGCGGCCACCTCGCCTTTCTTGCGCAGTCGCACGCGGACATCGCCGTCGCGCAGATCGACCTCGCCAAGGTCGTGTTCGTTCATCAACTCAATGAGCCGGCGGAGTTTCTTGACGTCAAAAATATCACCGGAGCTGGAGCCACCACTGGACATGCCGAACACCTGTTGTCGAATTGCAGAATGGAAGCGGAAAAGTCGCGTGCTGGGCCAACCGAGCCGAGGCGTCACCAGGGTCCGATCACAAGCAGATCATATCTCCGAGCTGTTTGGGCAGGCTGGTCAGGACTTCATGGCCGGTCTTGGTGACCAGCACATCGTCCTCGATCCGCACACCGCCCCAGCCGGGGAAATAGATGCCAGGCTCGACCGTGATGACCATCCCGACTTCGAGCGGACGATCATTCGTCGCATTGAGCCGGGGAGACTCATGGATATCGAGCCCAACGCCGTGACCCAATCCGTGGCCAAATTGCTTACCAAAGCCGGCGTCGGCAATGATGCCTCGGGCGACTTGATCGACCTCGCGTCCCGTGATGCCGGGCCGAATGGCCGCAATGGCTTGCTGCTGTGCCGTGAGCACAACTCCATACACGCGTTCAAGTTTGGGCGACATCTTACCGGTCACTAACACGCGGGTCAAGTCGCTCCGGTAGTGCCGGGCGGTCGCGCCCCAGTCGATCAAAACGAAGTCGTCGTCCCCAATCTTGGCCTGACCAGGACGGTAATGTGGGAGTGCCGCGTTGGGTCCGACCCCTACGATCGAGGGGAACGCTGCGCACTTGGCCCCGAACAGCCGCATTTGATGCTCAAGCAAGTCGGCCGCTTCCTTCTCGGTCATTTCCGGCCGCAGGCTGGCTCGCAGGACCGTGAACGCCCGCTCGGCCTGTCGGGCGGCTAGGCGAATCTCGTCGATCTCGAATTTGTCTTTGATCGTCCGCAGCTGCTCGATCAGGCCCGAGCTGATTTCGAGCGTGGTCGATGGTGACTTTTCGGTCAGGTTCTCGTACGCTCCGATGGTCATCGCGTCCCCCTCGATCGCAAGCGACGTGACCTTGGCGGCTCGAAAGACCTCGACCGTCGCGTCGAGAATGGGCGTGGTGTTGGCCCGAATGTGGACATCGAGCCCGGGGCATTCCTGTTCCAGCTGCGTTGTGTACCGCGAGTCGCTGATGCAGATCTCTTTCTTGGGCGTGATCAGCAGGTAGCTGTCGTCGCCCGTGAAGCCGGTCAGGTACGTGACGTTGGTGTAGTTCGACACCAGCATCGCTTCCACGCCGGCCTTCTTGAGTAGCTTGCGTAAATTGCTGCGACGCGTCTGGAATCGGTCCATGGTGTAGGCTCCGGGTGTGGTGGTGGTCAGCGAGTTTAAGGGGAAACGAAGGACGACGAAAGCGGAAAGCTGAGAGCAGAAAGCTGAAAGAGGCCGGTGGGGCAGCGATCGGCCCGCTGCAACCTTCCATTGCCCGTTTTGACGCTCCTGATCTAAGCTGTCCCGCACCTGCTTTCAGCTTTTCTGCTCCCAGCTTTCCGCTTCACTTCCATGCCTGAACCCATCATCAGCGTCTCCGGCCTACGCGGCATTATCGGCGAAAGTCTTACGCCCGACTTGGCGGTCCGCTACTCGACGGCCTTTGCCGCGCTCGCGCCGCCGGGTGCGATTGTGCTGACCCGCGATGGTCGAGCGACGGGCCGGATGCTGGCCGATGCGATTCGGGCTGGTTTGCAGGCCGTGGGTCGTAACGTGATCGATGCCGATGTAGCTGCCACACCGACGACCGGCGTGCTGGTGCGACAGCTCGGCGCGGCCGGCGGAATTCAGGTCTCGGCCAGCCACAATCCGCCGCAGTACAACGGCCTCAAGCTGTTCTCCGACGCCGGGCGGGTCATCACCGCCGCAGCGGGTCAAAAGGTCATCGAACGTTATCGCGCCGGCACCGTCGATTGGGTCACGCACGACAAGCTGGGCCGGCTCAGCGCGGCGGTGTCACCCGGCGACCCGCACGGACAACTGGTTCTCGAGACGGTCAATGTGGCCCGGATACGCGAGCGGCGGTTCAAAGTGGTTCTTGATGCGAACCACGGCTCGGGCAGTCTCTTGGGACACTGGCTGCTTGAGCAACTCGGCTGCGAGGTGACGGTGCTGGGCGGCTATCCCGACGGGCTGTTCGAGCATCCGCCCGAGCCCACGGCAGAGAATTTGACCGGCGTGCTCAAGCAGGTGACCACGATCGGCGCCGACATTGGCTTTTGCCAAGATCCCGACGCTGATCGGTTGGCGATCATCGACGAACGTGGTCGGTACCTGGGCGAGGAGTACACGGTGTCGATTTGCATGGACCACGTGCTGCGCAACACGCCCGGGCCGGTGGTCACGAATTGCTCGACCAGCCGCATGAGCGAAGACTTGGCGAATCACTACGGCGTGCCGTTTCGCCGCTCCGCCGTGGGCGAGGCGAACGTGGTCGAGGTGATGGAGGAGATCGAGGCGGTGCTCGGAGGCGAGGGGAACGGCGGCGTGATTGATCCGCGGGTCGGGCTAGTGCGCGACAGTTTCGTCGGCATGGCTTTGGTGCTCGACGCGATGGCGGCCCGTGACCAGAGGGTCAGTGCGCTGTCCGACGAGTTGCCCCGCTACGAAATCGTGAAGACGAAGATCGAGTTGCCGCGCGAGAAAATCGCCCCCGGGTTGGTCTCGCTTGAAAAGCACTTCGGCGGTGCTCAATGCGACCGGCTCGATGGCCTGCGGCTCGATTGGCCTGGCAAATGGCTGCTGGTCCGCGCGAGTAACACCGAGCCGATCGTTAGG
>JAEUIL010000030.1 GCA_016794255.1 Planctomycetaceae bacterium
TGGCCAAACGACGCGAGGATGTGACGTTCGCCATCGAACAAGTGTTCCGCAAACTGGTCGCCAAGCAACCGACCGATCGCTACGCGAGCATGGCCGAGGTGGTGAGCACGTTCGAGACGTTGCTGGGCCGTTCGACCACCACGACCCGACGAGGCGGCGAATCGTTCACTGCCGATCCGACCTTGTCGGCGTTCCTGCGCAACTTCGACGACAAAACCGCAACGCGCGTATCGGCCACTCCGCCGACATTGCAGTCGTCGCCGCCTGACGTGGCAGGTGTCTCGTCGACCGAGGATTTTGAGCAAGGGAAGATCGAAACCGATCCGAAGAGCGAAACGTCGATCGGGCCCATTCCGCCGCAAGAGCCATTGCCACGTGAGCGGCGTCGGCGACGTTCATCGCGTGGTACCTGGATCGCGGCAGGCGTGGTCGGTGCGCTCTTGCTGTTCGGTGTCGTGTGGGTCGTGATCCGCAATCGAGATGGTCAGGAAGTCGCCCGAGTCGCGGTGCCGCCGGGCGGCACGGTGACCGTGCAACCCACGCCGCCGACGAAGCCACCCGTTGTCAAAGCTTCGGCCACTGCCCCTACTGTTGATCTGCTCAAGACAATTCCGGACGATTTGTTTCGCCGGTTTTGGGTCAAAAACGCGAACGGTGGCATTACCGGCGAGTGTCGCACGCCGGGGATCGATGTTCCTTTGCCGATTCCGGTGACACCGCCGGATGAATACGATCTTGATCTGACCGTCGCGCGTCAGGGAGGTGCGCTGGAATTGCAAGTCGGTCTCGCGGTGGGCGGCGTGCCTTGTGCGCTGGTGTTGCAGAAGCCGGCCGATGGCCCCGCGATCGCCGGACTGTCGCTCGTGGCGTTCAACCCGGTCGATATCCCAGCCAATCCAACACATACTCCTCGCCCCGATTGGTTCACTTCCGAACAACCGCAAACCTTACGAGTCGAAGTTCGCAAGCAACTCGTCAAAGTGACGACCGACGGCAAGTCGCTCTTTGAGTGGCAGCCCAAGATGGGAGCGTTATCGGCCCCGCGCGATATTCGTCCCCCCTTGCCGCAAGGCGTGCTCTTCGTGCGGGCGAAGTCCAGTAAACAACCGGGACGTTGGGATGTGCAACGACTCACGTTGACGCCGCGCACCAGTGCAGTAAAACAAGTCCAGCTGCCACCCCTATTCTTTGAGCGACGAGCAGCGGAATGGGCGTTAGCTAATGGAGCGAAAATCACGATTCAAGCCCCTGAAGCACAGGCCCAGCATGTGATCACGATCACAAGAGTCGACGCACTTCCAAACTCGCCATTTTACGTCACCACGATTGTTTCGGGAACTACTCCGAGTGCAATAGCTGCATTTAGCGATACCGGCGTCAGAGTTTTACTAGAACTCGAACGACTCGACTCAATCTCATTGGATGGAGCTCCGTTGACCTCCGAAGGAGCATGCTGCTTGGCAACGATTTCGTCCCTGCGAAAAGTGCGATTGCCATTTTGCGGAAAAATCGGTGATGAGGGCGGCGAAATGATCGCGCGGTTGCCTGAGTTAGTTGAATTGAACCTATGGGGTGGTTCATTCGGCGATCGCACCTGTTCCTCACTACAGTCCGCCACCAAGATCGAATCTCTAGACATTTGGGCCAAAACAATCACCAATACAGGCTTGGTGCATTTGACGAGAATGCCGGCATTGAGAAGGTTGATGGTGGGTAATTCTGGGGCTACTGAGAGTCTGGCCCATCTTTCGGGACTCAATGGTGGGAGCCAACTTAAATATTTGCAGTTGCAAGGTCCGATCGCATCACGATCTTCATTTGATCGTCTGAAACAAGCATTGCCTGATTGTAAAATTAAATGGAGATTGCAGGCGTTGTCAGACGCAAGAATAGAAGCACGTTCGGCAGATCATAGCGAAATTGGAGCGATACTTATACGTGAAATCGCAACCGGGAGGATTGTGGACCATTCGGCAGACAAGAACGACTCCGACTACCATTTGATCGAACTCGACTTCAACGGCTTTAAGAAACGATGGAACGACCTGCGTTGCACTTCAAATCTCGCCGATATGATCGAACTCGAAACGCTTCTCTTCGACGACACGGCTGTCACCGATGAATCGATTCCGGTCTTGGAAAAGCTCATCAATCTCAAACGCCTCAGCCTTCGTGGCACGGGAGTCACTCCCGAGGGGATCGAACGGCTGAAAAAGGCGCTGCCGAAATGCCAAGTCGACGGCGGTCCCCTGCCCGCCACACCCGACAAACCGGCCGACGCCAAGTAACGGTCATCAGCGCCGGCTCCGATCCCTTTCGTTCCTCTTCCTCATCTTCGCGTCCTTCTGTTCCAATGTCTCGATCAAAAAATGAACAGAAGGTCGCGAAGAGCGCGAAGGAAGATGAATATCAAGAAACCGGCCGACACGGGAGCACTCCATCTTCTATGGTTCCAAGGAACGGAGTTGGAAACGTTGCTCTCCCGTTCCTCTTCCTCATCTTCGCGCTCTTCGCGTCCTTCTGTTCCAATGCCTCGATCAAAAACTGAACAGAAGGTCGCGAAGAGCGCGAAGGACAATTAGCATTAAGAACCCCGCCGACATGGGAGCACTCCATCTTCTATGGTTCCAAGGAACGGAGTTGGAAAAATAGCCCTCACGTTCCGCTTCCTTACCTTCGCGCTCTTCGCGTACTTCTGTTCCAATGTCTCGATCAAAAACTGAACAGAAGGTCGCGAAGAGCGCGAAGGACAGTTAGCATTAAGAAACCGGCCGACATGGGAGCACTCCATCTTCTATGGTTCCAAGGAACGGAGTTGGAAACGTAGCTCTCCCGTTCCTCTTCCTCATCTCCGCGCTCTTCGCGCCCTTCTGTTCCAATGCCGCGATCAGAAACTGAACAGAAGGTCGCGAAGAGCGCGAAGGAAAACGAGTATCAAGAAACCGGCCGACATGGGAGCACTCCATCTTCTATGGTTCCAAGGAACGGAGTTGGAAACGTAGCTCTCCCGTTCCTCTTCCTCATCTCCGCGCTCTTCGCGCCCTTCTGTTCCAATGCCGCGATCAAAAAATGAACAGAAGGTCGCGAAGAGCGCGAAAGAAAAGGAGTATATTGATAACAACTAACCCATTTCGTGTTAGTTGCTTTGTACTTCCGGAGGAAGCTTGCCATGCATCGATTGTTCGCCCAGGCCGACCAGTTGAGTAACGATGTGATCGGGGCGGCGATTGAGGTCCATCGTATCTTGGGACCGGGATTGCTGGAGAGCATCTATGAAAAGTGCCTGCTGCGAGAATTGAAGCTGCGTGGCATTGCCGCCGTGTGCCAAGAACGAGTCCGAATCGAATACAAGGGCGAAGTATTCAACGAAGAACTAAAGTTCGATCTGCTGGCGGGGGGCTGCTTGTTGGTCGAACTCAAGGCCGTTCAGGAAGTGCTTCCCATCCATAAAGCTCAACTGTTGAGTTACATGCGACTCCTGGATGTGCCGCTCGGATTACTTTTGAATTTTCACGAGATCAAATTGGTCGACGGGCTATCGCGGATGATCTTACGCGGCGCGGACCATTAACCCGAATACTCAGAGCGGACCGAGTCTGAACACAACGCCGCGAGCGCAATTTGAGCGGATGCCGCGGTTGATACCCACCGCTCGCTTAAACGCATGTCCTCGAAGACGTGAACATGCCACGCCTCATCCAACGGCATTACTAATCGGAGACGGGGCCAGTCGTTCGCCTCGTCGAGTCCGCCGTTCATTTCCGGCGTCCAGAGTTCACCACCCCCGTTGCCGGACCGATCTGCCCCGTTGAACGGGTTTGCTGCCGTAGTCGCCGTTCCCGGTTGACTAACCTCTTTCTCACAAATCCCCATCTCGGCGGGGCGCTTGCTTGCTATCGAGACCGCAATCGGTTAGTTCTGAGCTTGAGTCGAACTCTTTTCGCGCCGTGTCGGTGTCATGTTAACGCTCGCTCAGCTGGTCGAGATTCTGCAGCAAACGCAAGTCATCGCCCCGTCGCATCTCAACCGTCTGCGGCGGATTGCCGAGGCGTCCCCCTCGGACTTCACGCCGACGATCGCGCTCAAATGGTTGATCGAGCAGAAACAATTGACCGCGGCTCAGGCTGAGCGACTGGTCGTGGCTCACGATCCGCAGTTGGCCGACTCGCTGCAGGAGTTGCACGACGACACGCCACTGCCGCTCGACGACGCGCCGCTGCCGCGCGATCTGTCGACATCGCCACAGATACCAGTGCGAACGCCCTGGTCGCAGCCGATCGATCCCGCGGGACCGGCGGCTCCGCCTGAGGCGCCGACAGTGCCCGAGGCACCGGCTCCGGCTGCTGCGGCACCCCAGCCGGAAGCGCACGCGCCGACTGCTACACCAGCCCCCGCGATTCCCGTCGCAGCGGCGGCCATTCCCGTCGCCGTTCGTGCAACACCGGTGCCCGTCACTCCCACGCGGGGACCGCTCGACGATTTGCTCGACGCGGCATTGTCATCAAGCGCAGCGTGGACCGGCACCACCGGCGTGCTCGGCGCTCCACCGTTGGTCAAACGCCGCGCCGGAACCTGGGACTCGCCGCTGCTGTTGGCCGGCGGAGGTGCGTTGTTACTGATGATCTTCGTGGGGATCGCGCTCTGGTTCTCGCTTGGTCGCGAGTCGGGGGACGAACTTTTGCGACTGGCCGACGAAGATGTTCGCCAGGGAGCGTTTGATCAGGCGATCTTCAAATACAACCGCTTCGACTCGTCGTTGGCCAGTCACCCTCGTGCCAGCTACGCGCGGGTCCAGCGTGGCATGGCCAAGCTCCGTAAGGCGGTGGACACGACCAGCGAGACCAGCGACTGGCCCGCGAACCTGAAACTCGCTCAGCAAGTGGTCGACGAGATCGGCAAGGAAGCGAACTTCGCCGATGCGCGACCCGAGCTGGCCGCGCTCTTGCCGCAGATCGCCGAGCAGCTCGCGAAAGCCGCCGTCGAATCGGACGATGCAGCGCAGCTCGACGCTGCTCGCGAGAGTTACGAGTTGGCAACGAAACCGCAGTTGATTCCCGAAGCCTTGCGGCCGGTCGTGAAACTGCAAGAGGTCGAGCAACTGCTGCGACTCGCCGAGCGCCGTCATCAAAAGGCTCAATCTTTGGAAAAAACGGCGCTGGCGATTGTGGCCGCGGCGGGGAACGGGGACTTTGCCGCAGGTTTCGATCTGCAACGACAATTGCTCGTGGCGTATCCCGATCTGCGGACGAACGACAAGCTGACCGCGGCCATGCAGACGCTTTCGGGCGGACTGCGCGACGCGGTGAAGCACGAGCGGGTCAACATCGCCGCGCAAACCGGCGAGCCCGACACCGCCGTGCGTCGCGCCGTGACACCGATTCTGTACGGCAATGGCATTCCCGCCGAGCCGGTGGACGACGGTGCCTGGGTGGTCGTGCAGATTCGCGACGCGGCCTACGGTCTCGATGCCGCGACGGGCCGAGTTCTCTGGCGACGTTATATCGGCCCGAGCGGTTACGCCCAACGGATCGACGTCACGCCGCAGAGCGACGCGTTGCTCGTCGATGCGGTGAACACACAGCTCGTGCGTCTGGACGCTCGCACCGGCACCGTTCGCTGGCGCACTCCGTTCGAGCAATCGATCACCGCTGCGCCGACGATCGTGCGTGGAGCGGCGATTGTCGTCACGTCGGGTGGCCGGCTGCATCAGGTGGACTTGGCCTCGGGAGCGATCACCGAGCAGTGGCGGTTGCCGCAAGAGATCGCCACGTCGCCGAGCGTCGATCCGCGCGAGGATGTCATCTACGTCGTGGTCGATCACTCGCATCTCTTCGTGCTGTCGCGCGGTAAGCAGGCGTGTGTCGAAGTGATGACCGTCGGTCACGCCTCGGGCCAAATCATCGTGCCGCCGCTCGTGATGGGCCGGTATCTGTTCCTCGCGCAGAATTTGTCGAGCGTCGGGGGCAAGCTGTTGGGCATGCTCACCAACACGCAAGGGCTCGAGCTCAAACCATTCACCTCGCAGCAATACAACGGTCAAGTCACGACGCCGCTCGTGGCCCAGGGACGCACGCTGGCGCTAGTCAACGAGTTCGGCACGGCAAGCGTCTATGAAGTGAGCCCGGCCGAGCCGACTCCGGCGCTCAACCGCGTCTTGGAAGTTCCCGGCGACAATCAACCGCCGCAGAGTCGGTATCTGCAACTGGTCGGCGGCACGCTCACGATCGGTGGCTACGAGGTCACCATCAACGAACTGCAACCGTCGCGTGGCCGGTTCTCGCGCCAATGGTCGAGCGGCGGCACCGAGGGGATCGTCACCGCGCCGCAGACGGTCGATGGCCGCGTGATTTATGTACGGCAAGCCGAACCGCAGGGAGCCGTGCTCATCGAGGGGGCCGAGAACATCACCGCCGGCAAACGGTGGCAAACGCGACTCGCCGGACCTGTGACGGTCGACACCTTGGTCGACAATCAGTCGCTGCGCTTGCTGACCTCGATCGGCGATACGGTCCGCGTCGAGCGTGAATCGCCCGAGAGTGTGTCGTTGGCGTCGGCCGTGCATCTACCCACGCCGCATCAGGCGGTGATCGAGGCCTTGCCGCTCGACGACAAGCGGTGGCTGGCGTTGACCCGCGATCAACGCTTGCTCGTGATCGACGTCCCGGCCAAGACGGCCAAGTTGTTGCACGACCAAGTCCCCGGTGGCACCGCGGTCTTCGAGGATCACGTGCTCGTGCCGCGTCTATCGGGCGAGATCGAGGCGCTGCAGCGCACCGACTTGTCGCGCTCCTGGCAGCCGTTCCAGCCGCGTTTGACGCCCGGCGTCGACTATCACTGGACGCGGCCGGCGATTGCCGCGGATGGCCAATCGTTCGTGGTCAGCGATCGACGCACGCAACTGTACCGCGTCGGTCTCAAGTCGCAGCCGCAGGTGCATCTCGCCGCGGTCGCCGCGGTGACGACCACCGAGCCCGTCGAATCCGCGATCATCGCCGGATCGACGGTCTACGGCCGCGACGGGCATGGCCGAGTGTTGGCGTTTGCCTTGGAAGACTTGAAACCCGGCGCCTCCTGGGATTTGAAAGTGACTCCCGATGCAGGCCCGTGGTCGGTCGGGAAACGCGCCTTGGCCGTGAGCGCCGCGGGCGAACTGTGGTGCTTCGACCAAGGCAAGGAGGCGTGGCAAGTTGCCTGGCCGCAGGGTGCTCTGGCCGGAGAACCGTTGCTCTTGGGCAATGACGCGGCGTTGCTCGCCACTCGGGCCGGCGAGATATGGCATGTCGATCTTAAGAGCGGCGCGACGCAACGACACGTATCGGTCCACCAAGCACTGCGGGGCGCGATGACGCTGGTCGGCGATCAACTGCTGGTCACCTCGACCGATGGCACGCTGTTGTGGCTCGATGCTCCGCGGAGTCAGCCGTGATGCGCACGCTCGTCGGCTGGCAGCTGATCGTGCTCGGGGCGATGCTCGGCCTGCCGCAGTTTGTCTCGGCCCAACCCGCCGAGTCGAATTGGCTGCATCTCGAAGCGCCCCATGATCTGTTGCGGATCCGGGGCGAGGACAAGACACCGGTAAAGGTGCTGCCCGTCGCTCTGCCCGGGAGACGCATTCCACTCGCTCCCAACCCGCGCGACGTGATCCGCGTGCGGCTCGTGGACAAGCCCTCGCAGGAGTTCACAGTCGAGTGGCGACACGTCGATCAATTGTTGCTCTTCGAGGACCGCGTGCTCGCCCAGGCGCGACAACTCGTCGCACAACGCAAGTTCGATAGCGTTTACGAGGTGCTCGATTTCTTGCAGCTCACCTATCCGCAGACCACCGGCTTGGCCGAGGTGACGCACGCTTTCTTGCATGAGCAAGCGAAGGTTGAGCGCGAGCAGAAACATTGGCGCGCGGCCCTCGCGATTCTGCACGAACTGGCGAGCAAGCAGCCCGAGCGACCGGGATTGAGCGACGAGCTCGGCGAGCTGACCAACCAGTTGATCGACGAGTCCCTGGCGAAGCACGATGCCGCCGCGGCTCGGCAGTTTGTGGCGAGTTTTCTCGCACAGTATCCGCAGCATGCGCGGATCGCCGAGTGGAAACAGCGATTGCAGAACGAAGGACGCAAGCATTTGGAGCTTGCTCGCCGGGCACTCGCCGAACAGAAACCGAGCGACGCTCGTCAGGCGATTCGCGAGGCGCTCGCGTATAAGCCCGACTTACAAGAAGCTCAGGAAGTGCTCGACAAGCTCGGCACGGGCGTCGCCTCGGTATCGATCGGCTTACGCACGCCGCCCCGCGATCAACCGGCACTCGCGCCGCTGCAACGACTACTCGATTCCGCCGCGCGGCGCGACAATCGGTTGCTGGAGCGTCCGTTGGTTGAGTTGGTCGGCATCGGCGTCGATGGCGGGAATTACCGACCACTCGTGGGCAAACTCGAACGCGATTTGAACGGCCATTGGAGTTGGCAGTTGCCGACCGCAGGCGGGTTCACTGGGTACGACGTGGCCCGTAAGCTCGCCGAGTTGGCCGATCCCCGCCGACCACAACCGACCGCGTGGTCGACCGTGCTCGACTCGTTGGCGGTAGACGACGTGTTCCGCATCGACGCCAAGCTGCGTTCGCCGCATGTGCTGCCCGAGGCGTTGATCGCGCAGCCGCTGGGGCTTACGATCGGTTCGCCACCTACGGCCTTCTCGGCGCAGGTGCATCCCTACACGGCCGCGCGGCGCTCAACCAATCAACTCGGCTACCGACTTGCTCCGCTCTACGAACCCAAAACCGAACACACGCCTTTAGAGTTGAACGCGTATTGGTTCGAGGACGACGCCGCGGCGACCAACGCGCTCCTGCGGGGAAGTGTCGATCTGCTCGACTACGTGCCGCCGTGGGAACTCGACGAGTGGTCGCAGCGGCGCGACGTGGCGGTTGAATCGTACCGCGTGCCGACCATGCATCTGCTGCTCGTCAATCGCACGCATCCTTGGTTGCGAGCGCGGAGTTTTCGCCGCGGTTTGATCTATGCCCTCGATCGGGCCGACATGCTGGCGAAGCTTGTTCTGCGGGGGAAAAAGTTGCCGGGAGCCGACGTTCACAACGGGCCGTTTCCCCGCGGGGT
>JAEUIL010000049.1 GCA_016794255.1 Planctomycetaceae bacterium
GTGAGTAAGTGAGTAAGTGAGTAAGTGAGTAAGTGAGTAAGTGAGTAAGTGACCCAAGTCGAGCCGCGACGTAGCTCGTTTGCGGTTCCGCGCCGTAACGTCAAACCATCTTCTACCAAATCTGCAACGAGTCGCGGAATAGCTTGGTCAAATCGTCGTCGCCGGCCGGTCGGGGCGAGAGCTTGGTCACACGATGTTGCGGCTTGGTCCCCTCGACGAGCGCCGGAATGTCGGACTCGTTGAACCCGACGGCTCGCAAACCGTTGGGCATCTGCAACACGCGCATGAAGTGAATCACGCGCTCGGCCAAAACCTCGCCGGCAGCCGAGAGTGGCACGTCACGCACTTCGGCTCCGAGCGCCGCCGCGGCCCGCAAATGGCGGTCGGGGCACGCGCTCGCCGTGAATCGCACCACGGCGGGGGTGTTCAAGATCACGCTCATTCCGTGCGGGACCAACGCATGATCGACATCGTAGCCCGGCGGGCGAAAATCACGCACCTTGCCCGCGATCGGGTATGACATGCCATGCGGCAGATGCACGCCGGCGTTGCCGAAACCGATCCCGGCGATCGATGAAGCAAGCAACATCTTGCCCCGGGCCTCGTCATCACTCGTGTCGGCGACCGCCCGCGGCAGATATTCGGCGCACAACTCGAGAGCGTAAAGCGCCCAGATGTCGCTGATTGGATTCGAGCCCTGATATGCCGGCCGCAACAAGGGACGTTCCGGGCGGGGCCGCTCGTTGAATGGAATCGCCGTGTACGATTCCAGCGCGTGACTCAACACGTCGAGTCCGGCCGACCCCGCGACGGCGGGCGGCTGCGAGCGTGTGTTGTCCGAGTCGACGATCCCCAGCGTCGGCTTGAGATACCGGTGCGCGATGCCGGTCTTGGCTTTCATCTCGACAAAGTCGAAGATCGCCACGCCGGTCGTTTCGCTGCCAGTGCCAGCCGTGGTGGGAATGGCGATCAACGGCTTGACCGGAGCCGGGACGGGCAACCCACGGCCGATCGGCGCGTTGACATAGTCCAAAAAGTCGGCCGGATGCGTTGAGTAAAGATTGGCTGCTTTGGCCGTGTCGATCGTGCTGCCGCCGCCAACTGCCACGACCGCGTCGAATTTGCCCGCAGCCATGAACGCCGCCGCGTCTTTGAAATTGCGATCGGTCGGCTCGACCCGGACGGCGTCAAACACATCGTGGTCGAGGTTCACCGCCCGAATGCTGGCCAGCACAGTCTCACCGATCGACGTTGCCCGCAACGCCGGATCGATCACCACCAGCACCCGTCGAGCGCCGAGGTCTTGCAGATCGTAGCCGACTTCGCGCGTCGTACCCGGTCCGAAGCGGAGATTCGACGCAGCCATTTGGAACGCGGTGTCTTTGAGCATGGGTAGTTGGTGTTTCGTGTTTCGTGTTTGGAATCCGACCGCCGAGTCTGCGGTTACTCACCGGTATGATCCCTCGCTTGCGGTTTCGCGCCTACATCGTCCGTAACTCCCCACTTTGCACTTTGCATTTCTCACTTTGCATTCCCCCGCGTCCCTCTCCCTACCGGCTCAATTCCTCCCGCAGTCTCCCAACCAGCGCCGTGGTCCGTTCCTCATTCAAATGAATCGGATGGATCACCAACCGTCCCTGATCGAGTTGTCCATGCCCGACGTAAATCGGCGGCGAACCGTGCCTCAACCGGCGACACACCTCAAACGCCGTCCGCCCGAGCCGACTTTCGTTCACCGACAACTCCAGCGTCGGCGCACTTTCTCCGTCGGCAGGCACGACGATCTGCGAGCAGACGGGCAGTCCGTCAAGGGCGTCGACCACGCGCTGTAAATGCCGCTGCATCTGATCGCGATGCGGTTCATAGGCGCCCGAAGTGTACAACTCGAGCGCAGTGAGCAACGCCACGATTTGCTCCTTCGAGACTTTCATCGCGCGACCGATGCCATGTCGCGGCATGCCGGGCAACCGCGACTTGTCGATCAGGTTCGAGGGCGGTTCCCACAGCTCAAAGTGGTCGTCCATGTCGAGCATCTGCAACGCGGCCGAACCGATCAAATCGCGGCGTCCGCAGAGAATGCCACTCGCTTGCGGACCGCGCAGCCCTTTGCCGCCGCTGATCGCCACCAGATCGGCCCCGGCGGCGATGATCGACCGCAGATGTTCGCGCGGGGGAACTTCGCCCGCGGCATCGACGAGCACCGGCAACTTGTGTTCATGCGCCACGGCCACGACCTCGGCCAGCGGCGGGCGAGCGTGTTGATCGTAGACATAGACGACACCGGCGGTCTGCGGGCCGATAGCTGCGGCAATCTCCCACGCTTCGCAACGTCGAACACCCGCACCGGCGACAATCTCGTGAAAGCCGACTTCGACCAACCGAGCACCGGCCGCGCGAATCGCATGGTCGTAACCATTGCGTTGCTCGCGCGGAATAATGAACTCGCAGGGAAAATCGCAGTGCGGCAGTTGCTCGATACGTCGCAGGTTATCGCCCGCCAAGATCGCCGCGGTGCCCAAGGTGAGCGCCGCCGCGGCACCACTGGTGACGAGGCCCGCTTCGGCTCCGGTCGTCTCGGCAATCACCCGCGACGCGGCCCCTTGCAGTTGATCGAGCGGCACCGATTCCTGCGCAGCCGCGCAAAAGGCGTCGAGCACCGCCTGCGGCAACGGCGCGCCCCCCAGTCGGGTCACGTTACCCGAGACATTGATAATCGGCTCGACGCCCCACTTGCGATAGATGCTCATGACCGGCTGGTTTCCGCAACGACCCGCCACGCCCGAAAGCATCTCCAACGATGCGTCGGTCGCGGCGGACTGGCGTCACCCTACGGAATCACCGTCCGCGAAGCAACCGATTCCGCCGAAATCAACAACCCGGTGTACGCACCACCTGCGTCGTCGTAAGTCCTTGCCCGGTCAATAAAAAACGCTCGTTGTCCATCACAGACAACGAGCGTCACAAGCGAGGACGACGGGGCTCGAACCCGCAACCTCTGGATCGACAGTCTACCGGTCCGTTCGCAGAACGCATTGCGGCCTAACGACTTAGGCAACGACGGTTTTTCTGTTGCACCATCTGTTGCGCATTTTGGCGGAACTGAGCGTTCGGATGATCCCGAGCTAGTCGCACTCGTCGACGCTTGGCCGACACTTCCGCCGGCGATCAAGGCAGCGATCAACGCGTTGGTTCAGACCTCGCAGAACAACGCGGGGGTGAGCCATGCGTGAGCACTCGCCCCGCCGCTCGCCTCATCTGCCGCCCCGTCCCCACCCGTCGAGTCGGCCGGCTTGGCTTCGCTCGACCTTCTGTCGTCCGCCGTAGCGTGTGAGGTGGCGCTGCTCGGCAACTCTCAGCCGAGTGCACGGCGCGTGGCCAGCCCGGGGCGGGGGTGCCCGTCCCGGGGGCGGCCCCATTTGTCGCGCCCTGGCCCTTTAGCTACGTGCGGAGAACTTTTTTCAACATGTTTTTGGGAAC
>JAEUIL010000058.1 GCA_016794255.1 Planctomycetaceae bacterium
CGGGCCGCTCGGTTCGACCGTCAATCTTGCCAGTCGCGTCGAGGGGGCCACGAAATACTTCAAGAGTCCGATGCTCATCACCGGTCAAACTCGGCAGCAACTTGGCGGCGAGTTCCGTGGCCGGCGGATTCGCAAGGTGAAAGTGGTCAACATCGACACGCCGATCGACTTGTACGAAGTGTGGCTCGGCGAGGACCCGGCCCGCGAACATGCCACGCAGACGTACGAGAATGCCCTGGAGCAGCTCGAGCGCGGCGAGTTCCGCGACGCCTCGCGCACGGTCGCCGATCTGATGCGGCTGCAAGAACCCGAGGGACCGGCGCTCGTGCTGGCAGCGCAGGCGCTGCAATTTGCCACCAATCCCGACTTGAAGTTCACGCCCGAGTGGACGCTCCCGGGCAAATAGTTCACTACCGCACGAACGCGGCGGTGCTACTTGTCGTTCTGCCGCTGTTTGACCACGCCCAGGTTGAGTTGGAACGTGGTGAACTCGGGAGCATGCCGCAGACCACGACGTAGCATCGCCTCGGCTGCCTCGTGTTCGCCGCGCTCGCTGAGTTGTAGCGCCCAGTTGTTCCAGATGGCGAGCAGATTCGCCCGCGCCGTGCGACTGGCGGGATCGAGTTTCAACGCCCGCTGATTGGCCGAGATGGCGCCGGGCCAATCGCGAGTCTCGAGCCGGTCGAGTCCCTGGTTGTAATAGATCATGGCGATCAACGCCGGAAGATTCAGCACGCGTCCCTGAGCCGGATCGCGCCACACGGCCCGCAGTTCTTGGGCCACTTCGAGGCGGTCCATCTGCGACTGATCGTTCATCACCGTGAACCACTCGCGGCAGGTCGGTTCGACGACGACCCAATGGCCATCGAGCCACACGCGGCAGCGGACATGGCCGGGCATTTCTTGCGGCACGGCGGTGAGTCCCGCCGCCTCGCACACCGCGAGATACATCACAGCCGCACCGACACAGTTGTAGTCGCCGGCCGCGCTAATCCGCCGCAGGTCGCTACAGTCGGCATGGTACCGGCCGATGAACAACTCGTCGTGCATGCGGCGCAACATGCGGTCGGCCCGTTCGCGCTGCGAATTCACGGGCTGCGCGTCGTTGCCGACTTGCGCGAGCCACGCCTTGAGCGACGACTGATGCTTGGCGAGTTGCGGCTCGTCGGTGCAACCGCTGGCGATGAGAGCCGCGGCGAGCAGCGAGTGGCGATCCAATCGGCCGTCGGCGGCATCGTCGAGCAATGCCGCTTCGAGAGCGGGGGCCGGTTGATCTTGCCACAACTCACTGCGCTGCGTGGCAGGCGCCGAGACCTGCTCGACCGTCGCTTGCAAGCGACTGGCCGCCAGGCACAAAGCGAGTGCCGCGAGCGCCACCAAACCACGAACCATGCGGGACGCCTTCCCAACTCATGCGTGCAGTGCGATCAGGCGTCCGTGCGGAAATACCCATCCAATGGGCATTCAACTATGCGCTGCGTTTGGGCAACGTGAGGCGAAAAGGAAACGAAATCGGCACAGATTATCGCGCCGCAAGGCCGTTCGTGCGGTTTGTATGGGGAGGGCGGAGAGAGCGGAGAGAGTAACCTGTGAGGCTCGTCTTCGCCTCGAAGAGGCGACCGTCGTTAGCCAGCGGGCGTAAGCCCCTGGTGAAAAGCGGGGTTCCGCCCCGTCGGGGCTCGAAGCTGCACGACGGGGCGTGCCGCCCCTTTCATTCTCTCAGAGGCGGCAAAGTGGTTCGGGGACTTGCTCGTATAAAGGAGTACCGTTCACTCGCGATCGCGAGCCCTTCTTGCCGCGCAGTAACTCGACACACGGTCCCGCATCTCTTCAGACCAACCCGGTGGATACCCAACACTTCGCAATTCCGGCATTTTTAGCAGTGCCTCACCTGTTTTATTCGTAACGGTTGTTTTATATAGATATAACCCACGCAGTTTCTGAAACGACGTAAGTGTATCTATGGATGCATCCGTAATATGCGGACTTTCAATCGAAAGAACACGTAAGTTGATCAGCGGACGCAAGCATGCCAGATCCTCATCAGTTATTGGAACAGGCAGTCCTGATCGGCTACCTTCCGTAAGCCTCAGCTCTCGCAAGCTTCTCAAATTGCCAATCAGCGGCATTAGGGAGCGATCAAAGGGGACGCGCTGGCCAAGGTAGATACCCTCATACCACAGAGCTCGTATAGTTCCGTCGGGATTTATCGGTGCGACAAACCCGTGACGGTACCAAAAGCTGGGGCGTTGCGTTCCATGCGGACCATAGGTGTTCGACCACGTAATACCCGCGATGCACGCACTCAGCACCGCCACAAAATAGAACATTTGCCGCAGATTGAAGCGAGGCCAATGCTTGCGAAAGGGGTTCCACCACAGGCAGACAATGAGCGGAACCACGCCGCTGATCAGGTAAAAAGTTCCCCACAACCCGACCTGCGTGACTCGCATGGCGCTGATCATCGCTGGCGGACGATCGGGCCCCCAGCCAGGAGGCGGCCGCGATTGCAGCCGTTCGATCGCCAGCGCGATATGGTAGCTCCAGAGTAGCGTGACAGGAATGACGACGGCCCATACCTTCGGCCACCAGCGTTTGCGCTGCGCCCATTGCGCTCCAAAGTAGAGCGCCACGCCAAGCACAAACGTGTAAAAGGAACCAAAGATAAAGATGAGCAAGAATTGCCGTTCATTCATGGCTCATGGCCCCGCATGTTGCCGTGTTCGCTGACCATACGATCACAGCGTGAACTTGCCGACTTTTCTCCGACACTCGATCGTAAATCACTTTCCCACGCAGGGCGAATGAAAAGATTCGTTCGGTTTCCAGGGGCTCACGCCCCGTGGCTAAGAACTGATGCCCCTGCGGGGCTGAATGCGGCGAACGACTGCGGACCGGATCCGGAAGAACGGATCCTACAAATACATGCCCATGTACCCGCCCTGTTTGTCGGTCTCTTCCCGCAGCTTTTCAAGTCTTTTGAGCGTCTGCTGCAAATCGCCGGCTTGGATGTACTGATCGAACTCGACCATCACGGCATGGCGCACCGAGTCATAAAACCAATGCACGACCGGCTCGGTCAGCCAGTCGCATGTTTCGCGTTCGAGTGTGATGTCGAGATCGGCGTGGACCGTTTTCTGATCGTGCTCGTCGGTCAGCACCGTGCCGACGAACGTGAACTCGATCGTGCCGATATCGGGAGCGTTCGTCAGATAGAACTTGCACGAGGCGTTGTGCAAATAAAACGAGTTGTGCGTGCCGTGCTTTTCGATGGCCCGTTTGAGCCGCTCGCACTTGGCCTGATACATGGGCGACGCATCGAGCGGAATGTCGATCCGGCCCAGCGAACGTAGCGGCAGGCAATCAAACTCGATATCGACGCGCGGACTCATCGGGGTTCCTTTCCCGGTCAGGACATGTCGTCAGGGGGCGCGTCCAATTCTACTCGCCGCCTGCCGAATTGTCTTGAGCACCAGCCTGGACCGCGACCACCGGCTTGGGCGGCTCGGAGGTATGGCCCGGACGCGACTGCGGATGCTCGGCACGCCAGCCGAGGGTCAGCCAGCCGTCGTCGGCGCTGAACTGATGAATCACGAGCGTGCCAAGCTTGGCGAACCCCTCCTTGAGTTCGATCGGCTCTAGCACAAAATCGCGGAACACCCGGGGATACTTCTCTTCGCGCTCTCGCTTCTCCTCGGGCGTCTCGTCGCGCTTGATCGGCTCGCCCAACCGCTTTTTGAGTTGATTGATAGCAGCCACGGCCAGACCGACGTTATCGCCGATCTTAGCGTCGAGCGGCAACACGTACAGCTCTTGATCGCGCTTGGCGATCACGCGGCCGTTCTCTGGCGTCATTGTGTAACGGGCCACGATCTTGCGATTCACCAGCGAGTTCTTGCCATCTTGCTTGAACGCCAAGCCACGAATCGTGAGCGTGACGACATTGTTGTCCACTTCCAGCGTGATCGGGTTTTGCTCGGTGAGCACGATCGACCATTTCGGCTCGGGCTCGCCATTCTCGTCGACGAGCGGCTTCGGCGGCTTTTGTTCCTCGGCCGGACGGAAGCGATTGGTGTACTCGTTGATGTCGTCTTCAGTCACTTCGCGGCGAGCAAAGACCGACTCCATCATGTTGTTGAAAAACGTCTCGTGAATCTGGCCGATCATGTCGTTATACGGATCGGCCACCGGCGGCGGGTTCGGCGCTCCGAGCTGGAATTGGCTGTCGTTCTGTGCCACCAAGCTCAACCGGTCGTTGGTCGTCGAGATATTGAAGTGCCGCGGGAAGGCGTTGTAACGCACGAGCGGCAGGCGAATGTTATCGAGATAGTTCTGATTCAGCTTCGCCACCTGCGTCTCGGCCGCTTTGTCCAAGCTCTCGGCCAAGGTCTGGGCCGCTTTGATATTCGCCTCGTGTTCGTTCTGCGCTCGCTGCTTGGGCGCTTGCCGGCTGGCGATCCGTGTCACGACCCGTCCCACGATTCCACGCTTGGTTGAGCCAAAGCCCGTGAAACAGATCGAGGTGTCCGCACAAGCCGTCGCGCACTTGGCTTTCACGCCGAACTCATCGATCGTCAGGGCGAGTTGACCAAACAATTGGGTCGTTGCCCGGGCGGTGACAATCGCCGGGCCCGCGTGAGCCGTCGAGGACGTGAACGCCGTGCCGCGCATGATCGTCTTCATCAACCCTTGATGCGGACTCTCGACAAAGTCGCTACGGGTCGAGCCCACCGTGTGGGTGTGACTATGAACGAACGTCTTCTTTTTGCAGCTATTGTCGACCGACCAGCGGTCAATCACTTGGCTGGCACCGTCGGCGACGAAATCTTCTTTGGCGTAGAACAACAAGTTCGGCCGCGAAAACTCCTCGCGGATCGCCGTCACCACCTCGGGCGCCACGTCCGTGGCCTCGAGCAGTCCGAGCGCCTGCGAAGCTTGGTACAGTTCGTCGGTCGAGACCGGCCCGGTGAGCGTGGTGAGCTTGATGAGCGGTTCGATCCGTTGCTCCAAGGCTTTGGCGTCGGTCGCCGTGGTCGAGACGTTCACCAAATGGCGGTAGTCGCGCAGAGCGTCGGCCACGTCGGCGAACGGACGTTCCTCAAGGCCGACGTGCTTGGCGTTGAACTTGTTCTGGAACAAGATGAACACGCGGGGATCGATATCGACCCCGGGCTCGATGGCCGTTTTCAGATTCTCCAGGGCTAGATACTCACGCCAATCGAGTCCATTCTGACCGCTGCGGTTGAGATACGTTTCGAGCCGCGCGACGGCCGTTTGCAAACGTTCCCGAACCGACGTAATCCGATCCGGGGCGATCGGGCGGAGCTTGGCCCGGATCGACTCTATAAGCTGGCGCAATTTGGCCATTGCGGGGCGTGGATTTGCCGGGGGCGTCGGAGCCGGCGTCTGCGCAAGCGCAGCGGGGGCCGTGATCGCAATGGTCATACCTAACACCAATGCTGATAGACGCTTATGTCGAAACATCGCCAACTCCCTTGCCGTTGAGACTCTGGCCTCGCAAACCACCCAAACGAACGCATTGATAACAGATCATCAAGTCAATTCCAATCTTCCCAGACTACAAAACCGGAAAATCTTCCAATGGAGTGGTTGTGGTGCTACGGGCCTGTGAGTAAATCTGGGGTCAATCATTTAGGTACGGTTCTCGGACAACGCAGGGAGGTCCGAGAGGAACTGCTCAAGGTCGAGCATCCGCGTTCACGAGCGGCCTGTGGGAAGCCGCCCAAATTCTGCTCAATTCCCGCGCGCGATCGACGAACCCGTTCGTCGATCCGATGACGGCCCGCACGCCTCTCCAGGCTGGGCCCGTTTGTGGTGCCGGTCCCGTTGCCGAGCGCCGCAGCACCCCCACTTGATTCCCGCTTGTCCCGGAGTTTGCAGGCCCCTGGCTGGGCAATCCCGCGGCGGCCGACGTTCTCGTTCGGATGGGACCCAGGGCTGATCCCCTGGACCGAGTCGATCGCCGGACGACGGCCAGCGGACACGATACGGAGCTTTGGCAGCGACGCCAAACCCATCAAGGAGCCAGCGCGGATCCCCCGGCCCTGTCGGTCGGAACCCGAGCCGCGCGGCAGTTTTGCTTGTTTCCAGGAGGAAGAAGAATGCGACCAGGAATTTCGACCGCCGCGATCATGTTGAGCTTGCTCGTGGGCGGCAACTCGGTTTGGGCCGACAAGACGGACGAGGCACCGACCGGGCTCATTTGGATGGACGACTACGCCGATGCCTATCAACGCGCCGAGCAAGGCCAACGCATGCTGTTGGTCTACTTCCACGGCGAGCGTCCCAACACCTATCGCGATCGGTTCGAGAACGAAAGCCTGCGCGACGCGCGGGTCATGGAAAAGCTGCGTGACTATGTGCTCGTCAAACAGCCGCTCGACGCGAAGATCACCGTCGGTGGCAAAGAGACCAAACTGCTCGATCACGCCGCGTTCAACGAACTGTCGCACAGCGAAGGTCTGGCCGTGGTCGATTTGGTTCACAAGGACAAAGAGCATCATGGCCAAGTCGTGAGCGTGATCCCGTTCACGCCCGGTCGTTACTATCACTTCCAATCGCGCCATCTGGCGGTGCTGCTCGATCTGCCCCCGGGCACGCTCACGCAGCGTTCGATGATCTTCGCCGTGCGAATTCATCCCGAGGCACCGGCGAGCACCTACGGTCAACCGCACGATCCGTTGATGCACGGCGCTCGGCAACACTCGAGCCATCAGGCGTCGATTCAATCGCAAGGTCATCACAATTGGGATAGTCGCTTCCAGCACCTGACCAGCGCATTGCCCGGCGGCTTGCATGCGCAAGAAGTCGTCGCCGAGAGTTGGCCCCATCAGAAGCTGATGGATGCGTGTGTCGACTGTGTGCATAGTTGGCGGCAATCGCCCGGTCATTGGGGAGCAGTTCGCAGACAACAGCCGCTGTTCGGCTACGACATTCGTCGCGGCGGCAACGGCATCTGGTACGCAACGGGAATCTTTGGCAATCGTCATTGATCTGTTCCAAAAACGTACTTCGTAGACCAGCGCCGAGCCCCCGGCGATGCGGCCTTTAACGGTTGTGTCGTACGGGGGCTCGCTCTTTGCGCCGGTCGTGACGATCGCTCGGCCCACGTTGCCAAACCGCCACACGCCCTGTTGAAAAAAAGCCACACGATCGCAAATCGCGTGGTAATTTTTTAGCGTGGGATTGAGTGTACGCGTCGGGTAACTTGCGCCATGAACCGTCTCGGCAGACTGCCGCAACTTTTCGTCAAGCTCGTGGCATTGGCCGCGTTGCTGGGCGTTTGCTGCGCGGCCGACTGGTTGCCGCAGATCGACCCCAGCGGCCGACGCCTGTTTCTGCCCAAAGGCGAGCACTCGTATCAAAAGAAGCCATCGCATGTCACCCGCCGCAGCGAGTCGGGCGTGCAGATCATGCCGACGCGCGTGATTGCCCCCGTCGGGGCCGAGGTCGTACTCACGGCCGGCGTCTGCGGCAAAGATGGCTACATGACCGCTTTCGAGCGCGTCGAGTGGTCACTGGCCCCGGGCGGAGTCGGCTACTTTATCGATGTCGGTCGCAATGGCGCGATTGACCGTCTGCGGTCGACCACGCGCGCCGAGAAGATCGACAACACGTTCGCCGTCGGCATCACCGCGCAAAGCAATACGATGCTGACCCGTGGCACGCCGACGCCAACCGACGACGTCCCCGTGCTCCGCGGTCAATCTTGGGTCACCGTCTCGTCGCCGGTCGAAGGAACCAGCTACATCACGGCCTATGCGCCTGATGCGTACACCTGGGACAAACGCAAAGATACGAACACGATCTATTGGATCGATGCGAATTGGTCGCTGCCGCAGCCCGTGTTTCGCCCGGCTGGCAGCGAGCACACGTTTGTCACCACCCTGACCCGGGCCACCACGTTGCTGCCGCTCGCCAATTGGCGCGTACGTTACGAGATCGTGGGTGGTCCCCCGGCGGTGTTTATGCCCAACAATACGCCCGTGGCCGACGTGATCACCAATTCGCTCGGCCAAGCTCCGGTGCAGATCAAGCAGGTTCAGGCCGCGGCGGGAACGAACGACATTCGCGTGCAGATCATCCGCCCGGCCGAGCTCACGCCCGACGGTCTCAAGCTCAACGTGCTCGACCAACTGACGCGCGTCACCTGGGGCCCGACCACGCTGACGATCGACAAGCAAGGTCCCGCCCAGGCACAGCTGGGCCAGCCGTTCACCTATCGGATTGACGTTCGCAACAGCAGCACACAGGCGGTCAAAGGGGTCGTGCTGAGCGATCAACTCGACCCGGGCCTGACGTTTATCAATGCCAATCCGCCGGTCAACGTGGTGAATCAAACATTGCAGTGGACCTTGCAGGATCTCGTGGCTGGCGAGGCTCGGGCGGTCGAGATCGTGGTGCAAGCCAACAAGCCGGGGCCGATCAACAACTGCGCCGTGGCCCGGTCGGCGGACGGAATCGTCGTGCAGGACTGCGTCACCACCACGGTCACCGCGCCGTCGCTGACGGTCGATGTGCAAGCTGTGGATCAAGCGTATGTCGGCCAGCGTGTGCCGCTCGTGATCAACGTCACCAACACGAGCGGTGCTCCCGCCACGGGCCTGGTGCTCGTCACGCGTTTGGATCCGAGTTTGCGACATCCGGCGGGCCAAGTCATCGAGCGCGACTTTGAAGACCTCGTGCCGAATCAGACGCGGCAGATTCCGCTCGAAGTCGATGTCGTCGCCCCAGGCCAAGCGTGTGCAGTGGTCGAACTCGTGCGGCGCGACGGTGCCATGCTCGGTTCGACTCGCAAGTGCATCTCGGCTTTGGCCGCGGCCAATCCGGTGCCCCAGGTGCCTGCACAACCTCAACCGCAACCCCAACCGCAACCCGCTCAGCCGCCGCAACAACCGCAGCCTGCGCCGGCCGGCCCGCGTCCGACGCTCAGCGTGCGCAAGTCGGGCCCGGACCGTCGCGCGGTCGGTGAAAGGGCGGACTTTACGATCGATATCACGAACACCGGCACCGTGCCCGTGACCAATCTCAAGTTGACTGACAACTACGATCAAGCGCTCAATCCGTTGCAAGCGACCGACGGCCATGCGTTTGCCGGCGACGACTTGGTCTGGATCGTCGACGCGCTTCAGCCGGGCAAGTCGATCCGCTTTCAGGTCAACTGCGAATGCACGCGACGCGCGCCCCGAGCCTGCAATCGCGTCACGGTCACCTGTGCCGAAGGAGCCCGGGCCGACGGCGAGGCGTGTCTCGAAGTGCAGGGTCCGGCCAACGCGCTGACGTTGACCGTGACCGACTCGCGCGATCCCGTGGCGCTTGGCAACGACTGCGTCTACGACATTCGCATCAAGAACAACAGCAGCGAATCGGACCGCCAGGTGCGGGTGAGCGTCGTCGCACCGACGGAAATGCAGCCGGTCGAACTCGGTACGCAAGGACAAGGCGTCACGTTCACCGTTCAAGGCCAGAACGTCACGTTCACGCCGATCAACGAGATCCGCGCCGGCGAGACGATTCGCTTTCAGGTCAACATGCGAGCCGTGCGTCCCGGCACCGCGCGGGTCCAAGTCCAGGCGACGAGCACCGCCAGCACCGCCCCCGCCCTCGGCGAGGCGAGCACGACCGTCATCGAACGGCAGTAGGGTACTCTCACGTTGGGCACGCGTCTCGCGTGCCTCGAGTCGCTGACGTCCAACGATATGGCAGCGATGTGGGCTTAATTTCCGCCTTTGTTGAGGTTCTCACGTGTCATGCCAACTCAAGCAATGCCTCGTCGCATGCCAGTAGGCGATCGTCTTCTGGTGACCACTTCACGCTGAGAACAACAAAGCCGCACTTCTCTAGCACTCGCATGGAAGCCCGATTGTGAGTCGCGACATGAGCGTACAAAGGGCGAACGGTGACCTCGGTGAGCAACAAAGCTAATGCTTTGGAAGCAACACCTTGCCCCCAAAATACTCGTCCCAACCAATAGCCTACAAAGTTCTGACCATCGAGCCCAAAGCAGGAGATGGAACCGGCTAACTGATCTCCTAAAACGATTGCGCGGGCGACGATGTCAGGATTGCTCAAAACCCGTTGCCAATGAGATACAAAGTTATCGCGACTGCGAGGCTTCGTCGCGGCGAGACGATTCGCCTCGGGATCGAAATTGAATTCAAATAACTGGGGTAGATCATCCGTCATGATCGCGCGCAAGCGAACGTCTTGAGAGTTCATCGAACCCATAACTTTGAAGTCTCGGCGGAACACGACGGAACGTTTCTATGCCTGAACGTGAGCACTAACTGTTTCGAGGCCTGGATTGTCGCATACTTGCGGGTGCTGTTAAAGCGTTTGCGACGGGTCAGTCCACCTGCGACGATGACAGGCTTGAGGGATGCATCGTTCGCCCCATCACTGCGTGAGCGACTCGGCGACGCCGCGGCGAAGCGAGCACGACCGTCATCGAACGGCAGTAGTGTGCTCTCACGTTGGGCACGCGTCTCGCGTGCCTGCAGCATCTACGGCGCGTGACGTCACACTTCGAGAACTCTAACGCTGCCAAGTCAAGCGATATTAGCGGCACTAGGCACGCGAGATGCGTGCCCAACGTAATCATTGCCTCCGACCGTTCGACCTGCGACGATATCCGACGTTGTCACGAATCCATCACGCTCTAAGCCACCGCTCATGCCACGCTTTGTGATCCTCCGGCACGTCACGCCGCCGTCGTTTCCACGTCCGACGCATTACGATTTCATGCTCGAAGCCGATGGCGTAATGAAAACGTGGGCCATGCCGGTCGAGCCGATCCCGGGCATTTTGCAAATCATCGAGCAGATTCACGACCACCGGCTCGACTACTTCGAGTTTGAAGGCGAGATCGCGGGCGGCAAAGGAACGGCCACACGTTGGGATCGGGGCGACTACGCGACCGTGCGGCAGTCGGACGATGAATGGTGCGTGCAACTCGTTGGTGGTGCGCTGCAAGCCCGGGTCACACTGCGACGGCAAAGCGACAACCCGAGCCGCTGGGAGTTTCGGATCGAACCCGCGTAGTTGTCGATTGAGTAGCCGAACTCGCCAGAGTTCGGGGCATTTGAAAGGGCAAACACCCGAACTCTGGCGAGTTCGGCTACCGCTACTTTCTCGCTTCCAACGACTTCCGCAATTCCGCGAGTTGCTTCTGCCGCGTCTCGGCATCGGCGGCGGGATCGAATTCAATCGGCCGATTCAACTGCCGCGTCAGCTTGTCGAGTGCCAACTGCCGCAACTTCGCGTCGTCGCGATTCAACAGCAGCAACCACGTCTGCGGGTCGACAGCCAACCACCGCACGACGCCCCGGCTCGAATCTTCTTCCTCGGCTTCGCCCAATTCACCGACGACGCGCCGCACCCGGGCACGCTGCTCGGCGTCGAGTCGCGCCAGGTCCAAGCGACGCAACCACGGAACGGCCTGCGCCCCCACGGCCTGCAACCGCCGCTCGGCCTCTTCACGCACCGAGAACTCATTCGCTCCCAGATCACTCACAAACTGATCGATCACCGCTTCCGACACGACGGCTACCGGCGCGTTCCAACTCGTCAGCGACGTTTCGATCTCGTCGGCCGTGATGCCCAGCCGCCAGTTGGGTCGCAACCAATGCAGCATCGGCGCGATTTCCTCGCGGAAGATCTCGGGCTCGGCCAGGGCAATCTGCCACAGCGAATGGGCTCGCACCTCGCGCGCGGTCTCGCCGGTGCCGACGATCAATTGCAGCGGCCCTTCCTGCGGCTGCACGAGCAACACGGGCAACGCCTTTTGGCCGGGGCCCGGATTGCGGCGGACAATCACCTCGCGACTGTCGACGACGCGGATCGAGTAATCACCCTGCGGCGTGCCCAAAACATAGTCGAGCGACAGCGTCTGCGGCGCGAACTCGATCGACAGCCGCTCGCTGTTTTCGCCCTGTTTCGATTGCGTGCTGAAGTTGCGGATCGGATCGTCGGTCGTGATCTCGATGCGTCCCATCACGACGCGCATCTCGAGAAACCGCAACTGACTTTGCACCAATGGATTGACCTGGTGCTTAAGCGGCGACTGCGCCCCGGCTTTGCTGGCCCACGCCGCGCTGGTCAACACTCCCGCCGCAGACACGATCCACAAGCGACGGGTGAGCGGCAGGCGATTCATGAGCGAATTTAACGCACCAAGGTCCGGGGTGGGCTCGATTTGTGATCGCTGTCGCTGGCGTGATGATCGTCGTCGGCCGGGAGAGCGGCGATCTTGGCCGGCTCGTCGTCCGCGTCCGTGTCGCTACCCAACGCATGATCGAGCAGCGTCTCGGGCTGATTTTCCATCGCCTTCTTATACTTACGATAAACCACGAGCACCACCACGGCGAGGCCCGTCACGACAGCAACGGTCAACGCCAGCTCGGCGCGTTGGATCCAGTTCCACCACAGTTGAATGCGATCGGCGAACGTGTACGACAGCCCGAAGAAAATGCCGATCACGACCGTGGCCGAGATCGCGTCGTAAAGCATGAACCGCCACAACGGCACACGCAGAATGCCCGCGGTGAGATAGACCGGCGACCGCACGCCGACCAGAAACCGGCTCACGAAGAAGACTTTGAACCCGTGCTGAATGATGAGCTGCTCGATATGCCGCTCGCGCTCGGGCGTCAGATGCTTCGAGATCATCGGATGATCGCGCAGCACGCCATGGCCGAAACGTCGGCCGAGCGAATAGGTGATCAAATCCCCCAACAGGGCCCCCGTCAGACACGAGAGTGCGGCTAACCACGGGGTCTTGAGCACTCCCTGAGCACTGGCCATGCCCGCGAATAGGACAAAAGCCTCCTCGGGGACCGGCAATCCAAGCCCGGTCAGCGCCACGCCGAGAAAAATTCCCGCGTAGGAACCGCTTTCAAACCACGAGCCGACTTCGTCAAACATACCTGTTTCAGCGCAAGAGACCGTTGCCGCCTGGAACCACGGACCGGTGGGTCATTCTACTAAGATCGGCTTGCAACTGTAAATTGGACCAGAGAGGTGCGGTAAATGGCGCAAACGCGGATTGATCCGAAAAGTCTATCGACTGGGCCGATTATGAGGATTCGATGCGACGCCACCGGTCGGGCGAAAGGCCCAGATCGACGAGTTCGACGCGACTCCCCCCCGCGCTAGGAACAGTAAGTAGCGCACCGACTTGCGGATGGCTGCGACAGTATTCCGCCGCCCCTTCGACCCCCAAAACATAGAACGCGGTCGCCAGCGCGTCGGCTTCGGCTGCCGTCGGCGCGATCACGGTGGACGAAAAGACTCCCTCGGCCGGCCAACCGGTTCGTGGGTCAAGGATGTGGCCGTAACGTTTCCCGCGGTGACGAAAGAACTGGACACTTGCGCCGGATGTGCCGAGGCTTTGATTCGCCAGCCGCACCTCAGCCAGCCGGTGTTGCGGATTGAGCGGGTCAGCAACCCCGACGGTCCAACCACCGGCCGACTCGGCATTCCCACACGCTCCGCGAGCCAGCACACTGCTTTGCCCGCCGTGCCACAGGAAGTCGCCGATCCCTTGGGCCACCATCCACTCGGCCAGCCGGTCGAGCGTGTAACCTTTGCCGATGCTGCCCAGATTGAGTTCGATGCCGCAGCGGAGAAACGCAATCGTCTGCGACTCGGCGTCCAGCCGCAGATATTGTGAACCGATCCGCTCGAGCGCCGCGGCCAAGTCGGCCCGGTCGGGAATCGAGCCTTGGCGACGAAAGAAGCCCCAGACCTGAGTGAGTGGCCCGGCGGTGATGTCGAATGCACCGTGCGTGTCCGTGAACAGTTCGACGCATTGCGACAACAGCCCGAACAACCGGG
>JAEUIL010000066.1 GCA_016794255.1 Planctomycetaceae bacterium
CATGGCAGCGTACCGATCGTCAGCCACAGGCCAAGCCGTTACAATCGGCTGAGTTGCGTTGTCCGATGAATTGAACCTTGTTCAATCTCGCTCGTAGCCGAACTCGCCAGAGTTCGGTTGGTGGCCCCGTCAAAGGTCTCCCGAACTCTGGCGAGTTCGGCTACATGTGAATGGTCAAAATCTCATTAATCACGTCCTCAATCTATTCGCCATGGTCGCCGATCTATCGCTGCAACACACGCTGGTTTGCAATCTGTTCGTTCGACCGACCAGCGCTGCCGAGTGGAACCGGTATCGTCTCACTGACGAGCAGGTGGCGTTCTACCACGAGCACGGCTACCTCTGTGGCGTGAAGATGTTCGACGACGCGCAGATCGAGCAGTTGCGTAGTGAACTCAACACGCTGTTTGACAAGCGGCATCCGGGCAATCATCTGTTCTACGAGTATCACACCAACGAATCGACCACTCCGGACACGGTGCTGTTTCACGCACTGGGCGCGTGGCGGATTACGCCCGGGTTTCACGATATCCTGTGGAATCCGGCGTTCGTGGTACCTGCGTCGCAGTTGCTCGGCGGGGCGGTGCGATTCTGGCACGATCAATTGTTCTGCAAGCCACCGCGTCACGGCGGAGTTGTCGCGTGGCATCAAGATTACTCGTACTGGACGCGTACCAAACCGATGGCCCATCTCACCTGCTGGATTGGGCTCGACGACTCGACGGTCGACAACGGCTGTTTGCAATACGTGCCGGGTTCGCATCGTTGGCCATTGCTGCCGATCACGGGCTTGGCCGGCGGCATGGATTCCATTCGCGAAGTACTGTCGCCCGAGCAGGTCGCGCAGTTCGATCGACGTGTGTCGGTCGAAATGCCCCGCGGCCACGGCTCGTTCCATCATCCGCTGATGGTGCATGGTTCGTATGAGAACCGTACCGATCGCCCGCGGCGAGCCGTGGTGATCAATGTCTTTCGTGATGGCACGTGCTCCGACTCGAACGACGTGTTGCTCGCCGGTGTGCCGCCGATCGAGAAAGGCGAACGGATGCAGGGGCAATTCTTTCCGCTGCTGTATGATCCTGCGGCGCAATGATTTCGCCGGGGGCAAAGTAAAAACGGATCGCCGGTCTGACACGCTTTGGTCTGACCGTGAGTGAGCGCACGCTTTCTTTTGGACACTCTCCGTCGGCACTCGAATAATGAGTCAGCCTTGGGGCGACACTTACCCCGTGTTCGCACAGGAGAGCCGCAATGTCGATCTCCACTCGATCCGCGCCAGAGCTGCGCTCGACGTTTCCGTCAACGCCCGAGCCACTCCGCTTGCCGCAGCCGACGGTGCGTGTGCCCCCGACGGAATTGGTGCAGTTGTGCTACACCCTCGTGCATGCTGCCGAGGCGGTCGGGATTCGCGACCTGGCCGATGGCGAGTATCGGCCGAGCGACACGACGCTGGAACAAGGCATCGAGCGACAGTTGAACTATTTGCTCGATCAAGTGGGCTGCGATCGGCCCGGATTTCGCCTGCTGGAAATCGGTTGCGGATACGGGCATTTGCTCAAACTCGCGCAGCAGCGTGGAGCCCGCGCCGTGGGCGTGAATATCTCGCCCGAGCAGGTGCACTTTTGCAACGATCAGGGTCTCCAGGCGTATTGTGGCAACTATCGCGACTTGCTCGATGCGACCGACTGGCATGGTCAATTCGACGGCGTGATCGCGAACGGCTCGCTCGAACATTGGGTACAGCCCGAGGATGTGCAGGCTGGCCGGATAGACACGATCTATCACGAATCGTTTCAGATCGCCCATTTGGTGCTCGATCCTGGTATGACCGATGCGCGGTACGTGACGACCGCAATTCATGTCAAACGCGACGTGCAGCCCGAGTATCTGCTGACACCTTGGCAGCGTCAGCCGCGTGGTTCGGACCGTCGCCACTTCAGCCTGCTGCATCACTGGATGGGTGGCTACTATCCGATCGATGGACAGTTAGCGGCCTGCGCCGAACCGTATTTCACGCTCGGGGCCGAAGTCGATGGCACCGAGGGCTACCGCATTGCGAATGATTATCGCATGGCTCGCATGCTGCGTGGTCTGTACACGAATCCCAAGCTGCTGTGGCGGATTGCCCGAGCATGGGTGCATCATCCGCGCGTTACGAACACGATGATTGAGTGCTATTTCATCGAGCGTTCTTGGGATTGGCAATTTCAGGGCGAAGATCCGCCGATGAAACTGCTGCGTCACACCTGGAAACGCAATCCCGCCGCGGGCTTTTAGAGTATCCATCACGCTCCGCATGATGGCGGAGGTGGTTTTGAATGATTTCGGGACGAGAACGATTTGTGGCGAGTCGGTTCCAGCGCACATCACGCGGAGCGTGATGGATACTCTTTTTGCAGCGAGTTTCCGTTGCCGAAATCGATGCATCAAAAAGCAAACCGGGCCGAGAGATTGCGTCTCTCGGCCCGGTTGCTTCGTTTATCGAAAGTCTCGTTCCCACTAGAGGAACAAGAACGTCATGACCAGGAACACGGGCAAGAGCACCGCGAAGCTGAAGATCATGTAGCCGAAGAAACTCGGCATCTTGATCCCCGCCCCTTCGGCGATCGACTTGACCATAAAGTTCGGACCGTTGCCGATGTAGGTCATCGAGCCCATGAACACGGCACCCAAGGCGATGGCGACCAGGAAGTGGTCGGGCACGCCTGCCTCGCGAATCGTGTCGGCAGGCATCTCGAGCGCCTTGGCCGTTTCGAAGAACACGAGATACGTCGGGGCATTGTCGAGCACGCTGCTCAAAATGCCCGTCGCCCAGAAGAACTTGTGGGGTGTGTTGATGCCGAGTTCCGCACCGCGGGCATTGAGAATCTGCAGCGCCGGTTGCATCGTGATGAAGATGCCGGTGAAGAGCGCCGCCACTTCGATGATCGCGACATAATTGAACTTGTTCGCCTCGCGCACCTTTTCCGAACCCAACAGCAGCGACAAGCCAATCAGACCGGCCAGCACCACCTCACGCAGGTACAGCCACGGGTGCCAGTCGGTGCCGGGAACTGACTTCGACGGATCGAGCAGAGCAACGGCCAACACCACGCCCATGAGCAGCACCGCGTTGGGCCAGAGGCCCGAGAACTGCAACTTGCCGGCGGATGCTTCGTCCTTGCGAATGTCCTTCTTTTCTTCGCGTGGATAGGCGTAGAACCGATCCCAGCAGTAATAGATCGCGATCAAGCAGCCATTGACGAACAACCACATCGGCCACAGCTTGAGCGTCCACATGAAGCCGACGCCCGAGAGATAGCCGAGGAACAAGGGGGGATCACCCAGCGGCAACAACAGACCACCGCAATTGCAAACAATAAAGATGAAGAACACCAACGTGTGTTGAATATGCTTGCGTTCGTTGTTGGTGTCGATCAGGGGACGAATCAAGAGCATCGCCGCACCGGTGGTACCGATGAAACTGGCCATCAACGCACCGACGGCGAGAAACGCCGAGTTCACACCCGGGCGAGCCGCGAGGTCACCCTCGATGCGGATGCCGCCGCTGATGGTGAACAACGCGAACAGCAACATGATGAACGGGATGAACTCATTGAACATCGCGTTCTGTAACACCGTCCAGACCGTGCCGGTCTCGAACGCACTGCCGGTCGGCTCAATCACGGCGTGCCCCAGGAAGTGGCGATCGATCGGCTGATGATACATCAGGCCGTAGTACGCCAGCGTAATGAGTCCCAACCCGGCCGCGACATAAAAGCGATGCAAGTTGCTCTCCCACCAATGCTCGGTGGCATGCATCAGCGGCAGCACCGCGATGCAGCCGAGCAACAACGCGAACGGTAGCACCGTCCACAGTGCGGGCACCGGCTTGGCATGGTCCGCGGCATGAGCGGCATCGTGGGCCGCGTCGTGAGCACCATGCGCGGCCGCATCGACGATCATTTGCGTGGCCGCTTGCGGCCAACCCATGGCCGCGGCAGCAAGATAAAGGGCAATGACGATCGCGATCGCCACCATCAATGGCTTACTAGAACTTTTCCCGGGAGCAGAGTGAGACATGGTAGAAGGTTGTGTGTGAGACGGTGTCAAGGGACTGGGCCACGTGGCGTCGTGCATGGTCAATGTCCTGAATAAGAATCGGGTGGTCAAGCGGAGTCGATCGAGTGCGAGGCTTCAGAAACATAGCTTTCGGATTGAACAGGATTCACCGCGGTCTTGCTCGTGAAAATCAGCCCTCCGGCAGCCCGGCGATCGCGCCAAGCGTTACCACCGGCCCCTGCCGTCTCCGGTGCAACTTTGTTACGATCAGGGGTTAATCACCCGTCGCGCGGCCGGTCGTGTCGATGGGGTCGGTCCCGCAGGTAATCCGCCATCATGCGTGAAGTTTGGCTCAAAACGAATTCGCGTGCTCTCGTGATGAGCATCTTGCCTGTGGCGATTGTCGAGGCGTGCGCACTCCTCGTTGCCGTGTTGGGTGGCGTTGTGTTCGACAATGCGGTGCTGATGTGGTGTGGCGGAATCGTCTGGGTCGTCGCGTCGATCGTGCTCGTCGGACTGGTACTGCAATGGAGCCAACCGCGGATCGCGCGCGACGGCGACGATGTGTTGCTCTTCGTCCGTAGCGGTTTGCCGGTGCGTGTGCCGCTGCACGTGGTCGAAGGCTTTCTCTTGGGCCAGGGGCCGACGATGCTCGCCGGTCCGAGTCATGAACTCGAGACCGCTAACTTGGTCATCAAACTGGCCGACCGGGCCGAGACGTTTCAGAAGGTCGAGGTCAAGTCGGCGATCGCCTCGTGGTGCAACAGCTACGTCACGATTCGCGGCACGTGGTGCGAGCCGTTGAGTGTCGAGGTTGTGAATCGTTTGAACATGCGGTTGTATGAGGCTAAGCAGCCACAGCCCGCGGGTGCCGTCTGATGGCGCGGTTGTTGGTGAGCGTGCGCGATGCAACCGAAGCGGCGGTCGCTTTGGCCGCGGGTGTCGATCTGCTCGATCTCAAAGAACCGCGCGCGGGTGCCTTGGGTGCGGTGTCAGCGGATATCGTGCGCGAGGTCGCGGGACTCATCGATGCGCGAACTCCCTTGAGCGTCGCCTGCGGCGAGTTGCTCGATGGTGCGGCGAATGGTCCGAATCTGTTTTCCTCCGAGACGCTCTCGGGCGTGAGCTATGCGAAGGTCGGCCTCGCAGGATGTGCGTCGCGTGCCGATTGGCCCGAGTTGTGGCGACAGTTTGCGAGCGCGTTGCCCCATGGTACGCAACCCGTGGCTGTGGCGTATGTCGACGCGGCTCACGCCGCAGCGCCGCCTATCGAGTCGGTACTCGAAATCACCGCTCCGCTCGGCGCTCGGGCGCTGCTGCTCGACACCTGGGGGAAGTCGCATGGGGGGCTGCTCAATCATGTCACGCTGCCGTATCTCGCGGAAATCTTGAGTACCACCAAACGCCGCGGCATGCTCACGGTGCTCGGCGGTTCGCTCGATCTTGCGACGATCGAAAAGCTCCTGCCGCTCGTTCCCGACGTGATCGCGGTGCGGGGCGCGGCGTGCGCCGATCGACGCGAGGGAAATGTCGATCGAGTCAAGATTTGCGGGTTAGTGGAACTCTTGCGGCGACACAATTCCCCCGAGCTGCATGACCCAAAAAGCAAGTTCTAAACCGGGCTTTGGAATCGTTCAGAAATTGATTGACATTGCCTCGTCAGACCGGAATACTCGATCTCTTTCACTTACGGCGGTACCTAGAGAAGAGGTAGTCGCCAGCGCGACGACTGCGGTTTCGCGCTACGAGGAAAAGGGACAGACGCGACGGATCGACGATCGGTGACAGATCGCTCGACGCACGCAAGTGCGATGTCCGTCGGTTGTTCCGCGACGTGGAGACAACAGCAATGCCGAGTTCAATCCTAGAAGCGATCAAGATGGGCATGTGGGACTTTGAACCCACCCAAGAACCCCGTGCTACGAATAGCTTCAGCGCTACCGACGCGCTGCCGGGCACCGAAGATAAGTTGCAAGTTCTCGCCGAGCGTGTGCGTCTCGGCTTGCCGCTCTGGCACGAGAATGATCGAATCTACTACGGTCAACGCCACGACGATTAATGTCGCGCGGTAATCACGCGGCCACTCGGCATCGCCTACAGGTTGAGCAGGTTCAGCGTCGCGAGATAGAGCGGAATGCCGATCGCGATGTTGAACGGAAACGTGAAGCCGAGTGCCATCGTCAGATAGACGCTCGGATCGGCCTTGGGTACCGACAGTTGCATTGCGGCCGGCACGGCGATGTACGACGCGCTGGCACACAACACCGTGATCAGCAGCGCGTCGCCACGGCTGACGCCGAGCACGCAGCTGATTGTGATGCCCGCGGCCGCGCCGAGTAGCGGCATCACCACAGCGAAGCCGACGAGAAACTTGTCGACCAGATTGACGTTGGTCAGGCGGCGAGCCGCATTGAGGCCCATGTCGAACAGGTACAGGCAGAGCAAGCCAGGAAACAAGCCGCTGAAGAATGGTTTGATTGCCGCGGCGCTCTTGTCGCTGATCAACCGGCCGACGAACAAGCTGCCCAACAGCAGAATGATCGGGCCGTGGAGCAGCGAGTCGTGCAGTAGTTTGCCCCAATTGACCTTGGTTTGATTCTCGCCCGAGAAGCGGCTGACGAGCGCGACACCCAGCACGATCGGCGGCGCTTCCATGAGCGCCATCGCGGCGACCATGTGACCGTGATAGGTCAAGCCGAGCGACTCGATCGCCGAGATCGCGGTGATAAACGTGACGGCACTCACCGAGCCATACGTGGCAGCGATCGCAGCCGAGTTGTAAACGTCGAGGCGTGATCGCAGCACGCCAAACGCGATGAGCGGCATCACCAGCGACATCGTGATACACGCCAGGATCACGCGAATGCTCTCGGGCGGCAGTCCCCCGTGATGCAGTTCGATGCCCCCCTTCAAACCAATCGCGATCACCAGGTAGAGCGACAACAGCTTCGGCAGCGGATGCGGAATCTCGACATCGGCCTTGAGTGCAATCACGACAAAGCCGAGCAAGAAAAACAAGATCGGCGCGGCGAGCAGATTGTCAGCAATCAGATCGAAGTTCATGACGACACTTGGTATGGCAGAAGGTGGCCGGACAACAGTTTCGGCTGGAGAAACCTACGTTGCCGGGTCCACCCGTCAAAATGTCGCCGGATGAGAGTTCCGTAAGGATCGCGGAGAGAGCACGCGCGGAAAGGTCGCGTTATACGGGTCTTGACGCTTACGCCGACTGGGCGAGTTTTTTGAGCTCGCCATAGGAAAGAAACGCAGATGAACGCGGATCAACGCAGATGGGATGCGGATACGAAACTGAAAAGCAAGCTTTAAACAGATAGTTCAAAATCGATCACAAAAAGAATTGCGAGTGGCACGCATCGTCAATCGTAATCTGAATCCTATCATCGTTGATCCGCGAT
>JAEUIL010000072.1 GCA_016794255.1 Planctomycetaceae bacterium
GAGGACCGAGCTTTCGTGCGTCACTCTTACCACAGGGATCGGCGCCTCGGGCGAAATCCGCTCGACTTTGCCATACACAAAGCGATCGAGCATCAGATCGCCCAAGCAAGTCACGCGTCCAGAGCCGAGCTTTGCGGGTAGCAGTGCCAAGTCATACGTCGAGGTCATACGTCACCCGTGGCTCCACGACCGGCCATCAGTTTCGTCAAGCTCGATTCATGATCGGCGTCGGCCGACTGAGTCAGATAGCTCAGCGGCTGCGCTTCGACACCATCACGCGGAGCAGTGCGTACTGGTTTCGGCTTGGCGATTGTGGTCGAGGTCTCGCAACGCGTCAGATCCACGATCAACGGTTGCTTGACCGACTCGGCCAGCAAGCTGCGAATCGCACTCTTTTCGCGGGTGTAAACCACCAGATGCGCGTGCTCGAGCAAGTCCTCGGGCGAGTTGACCAAGCGGCTCGACAGATGCGGCAGATGCTCGTCGAGATAGCGGCGATTGGCGCCAGAGATATACGACAGCTTGATGTCGGGATCGTAGACTTTGACGTCGTATCCCTTGCCGATCAGATGCTCGACGATCAACACGATCGGGCTCTCCCGCAGATCGTCGGTGCCGGCCTTGAACGAGAGACCATCGATGCCGATCTGACGTTCCCCGGCGGCGGTGACACGTTGGATCGCACGGGTCAAATGCGATTCGTTGCTTTGCAAGATGCCGCGGAGCAGCGGCAAATCGATGTGCTTTTGATGCGCGGTGTTGATGAGCATGCGCAGGTCTTTCGGCAAGCACGACCCGCCGAACGGCAAACCCGGCCGGAGATAGGCGGGCGAGATGTTGAGTTTTTTGTCCTCGACCAACTCGGCCATGATGCGCTTGCCGTTCATCGACAAACTCGAGCAGAGCGTGCCGACCTCGTTGGCAAACGCGACCTTGAGTGCGTGAAAGACGTTGCAGAGACCTTTGAGCATTTCGGCTTCGCGAAACGGCAGCCAGCGAAGTTTGTCGAGAAAACCCGCGAACATTTCGCGAATCACGGCCTCGTCTTGGCCCGGTTCGCCCGATTGGGTGCCCACGACCACATACGGGGGATCGTAGTAATCGGCGATCGCGCTCCCTTCGCGGAGGAACTCGGGCACGACGAGCACGCGGATGTCGTCGAGGCTCTTGCCACTACTAATCAGCAAAGCTTCGAGCAGCACCGACTCGGCCGTGCCGGCGGGGACCGTGCTGCGATTGATCACGGTATGCCGGCCGGGCTTGTCGCGCAGGGCGACGCCAATCGTCTGGGCGATGCCGCGTACGGCGGTGAGATCGAGACTGCCGTCCGGCGAGTTCGGCGTGCCGACACAGATGATCGACACATCCGAATCGAGCGCTGCTTGGCGAGCATCGGAGGTTGCGGTGATCAGGCCCGCGCGATGTCCTTCGGCAATGAGTTCGTCGAGACCGGTCTCGAACACCGTGGGCAAACCTTGGGCGATGCGTTCGACCTTGGCCGCTTGAATATCGCAGGCGATGACGTGATGGCCATCGCGCGCCAGACACCCGGCAGTAACACAGCCGACGTATCCCAGTCCAAAGATGCTAACTCTCATATCGCAATCCTCATTCAAAAAAATGATCCGCCTGATCGACTATCGCTTGTCCGTCGTTGATCTCATGGATTAGCTGCGGGAAACTAATACGCCCCCTCGCGGAACAACACGACCTTGATCGTGCGGACCAGGATGCAAATATCCAGCCACAGCGACCAGTTGCGAACATAGATCGTGTCGAAATCGACGCGTTCGGCATAGGTAGTGTTGTTGCGGCCACTGATTTGCCACAGGCCTGTGATGCCGGGCAACGTGCGGCTGTACAAGTTGTAGATCGCGCCGTAGCGTGACACTTCGGCATCGACGATCGGCCGGGGACCGACCAGGCTCATCTCGCCGCGCACGACATTCCACAGCTGCGGCAGTTCGTCGAGACTCGTCTTGCGGAGAAACTTGCCGATCTTGGTCACGCGGGGATCGTTCTTCAGTTTGTGATCGCGTTCCCATTCGGCTTTGAGTGCGGGATTCTTCGCCAAGTAGTCGGCGAGCACCGCGTCGGCGTTGGGAACCATCGAACGGAACTTCCAAGCACGGAACTTCTCGCCGTTGCGACCCAAGCGTTGCTGCGAATAAAAGATCGGTCCGGGTGAACTGAGCCGCACGAGCAAACCCAACACGCCAAAAACAACGGCCAGAAACGGACTCGCCAGTAGGATGATCCCCAGGTCCATGAGTCGCTTAGAAAAGCGCGGCAGGGGGAGCATCAGCCGCTCGTCGATACGCAAGCCGACCACGCCAGCGAGATCGTAGCAATTCGCGCCGCCGCGACCGAGATGCCCCCAATCGTTGGGCAACACAATGATGTGCGGCACAACGCCGAAGATATTGTCGAGCAACATGAGCGTCTGCCAATCGCTCGACGCAACGGGCACGATGCCCCAGAACACGCCGAGCTCGCGCAGCTTGGGCCGCACCTCGTTCAACGGTCCCAGGTACCAGTCGGGATCCATCCGGTCATCGCGCCAGTGGTCGACCAAGTCCGACACCGTGCCGATCGGAATCAGACCTTGCTCGGGATGTTTGAGCATTCGCTGGTAAGCCTGGGCGGCCACTTCGCCCGTGCCGAAAAAGACCACGGGCAACCGCCACCACCGGGTCGCACTGAGCCACCGCCGGGTCAACCGTCGGAGAATCGGCGTCAACACGAGCGTGCCGAAGCCGACGAACGATAGCATCAGCAAGTGGCCCGGCTGCGCCGCCGATTCGAGCCACACCACGATCGTCAAGACAATCCAGACTGTGGTGACGGCATAGACAATGCGACGCAATTCAAATGCGGCCGAAACACCGAGTCCTGGATAATGGTTGTGCAAAACATAACCAATCTGAGTGGCCGCGAGCCAAGCTGGCAAACTGATCGGAATTTCTGTGGCAAAAAAACGAGCGAGGACATCGACGAGAACATACACCGTGCTTAAAGCTAAGGCATCGGATGCAATCAAAGGCATCGCTGTCAACAAGACCCGAGCGATATAGCGAACAATATCGCGCCAACTCAATAGTCCCCAACTCGCACCCGCCGTCACGTCTTCAGGCGTCAAATCCGCGACGTCATCGACGACAGGTCGCGGGGCGGTCCGAGGCTCCAGGACCGATGGATTCAGCATCGATCGCGGCAGCGTAGTTTCTGCTAAGTCTTCCGGCATCTCACACCATATTCAACGTTTCGTGGATGTGCGACATTCGCACGAACTCAACGTCACTTCCCAAAATCCAACGCGCATCCTAGGGCCCATCGAGGCTCGGCGCGAGTCGCACCGCAAACTGCAAATGTTGCGCCAGGTCGACGCTTGGATGTGTTAGAGGTGAAGCAACTTCCACGTTTCAAAATCAAAATTCACTCGCTCGCCACCGCCTGCACTTCGTTGCAAAGGTAAGTGAAGAGCGAGCACCGATCGCGCGAGGCGATGATGTTCGGGATTCAATCTGCGGTCTTAATGTTTGGTTAGCAAAACCAAATTGCGACACGGCGCAAACTCGTGAGGCGCGGCATAGCGCCGATTAATTCACGAGCGTTTGTTCAGGCTTCACTTCGTAGTAGCCGCGATTTTGGTTACCGCCATAGCCGTAGCCATAACCGTATCCATAGCCGTAGCCATGACGATCGGATGAACCTTGCAGCGACACTCGATTGGCAACCACGGCCAACAGCGTCGCGTTGACTTCGTCGAGCATGTGCTCGGTTTGCATGACTTGCGGACGCTTGGCTGTCGTCGGATTTACGACGATTAACACACCGTCGGCCTTGGTAGCCACGATGCACGGATCCGCCACGGCCAGCACCGGCGGACAATCGAGCAGCACAAAGTCGAACTTGTCGCGCATCATCAACATCAGCTCGCCGAACCGAGCGCTCGCCAGCAACTCGGCCGGATTGTTCGGTAAGCCACCGGCAGTCAAAACTTGCAAGCGATCGATCGCGGTCTTCTGGATCAGTTCCGGTGGATCGCTCTCGCCGGTCAATAACGTGGACAAACCGTTACTGCCGTCGACGCCAAAGATTTTGTGAACCGTCGGACGTCGCAAGTCGCAATCAACCAGCAACACCCGTCGGCCTGCCTGAGCCAAACTGACGGCGAGATTGCCGCAGATCGTCGACTTGCCGTCGCCCATGTTCGCACTGGTAAAGGCCAAGACGCGGGCGTCGCGCTGCTGAGCGGCAAAGAGCAGCGACGTGCGTAGTCCGCGGAACACTTCCGATTCGCGCGACCGCGGGTGATGGTACGTCCAAATGGCACCGTCGACCGCCGGGCCATCTTCCGTCGTGATATCGCTCGGACGTTCCTTGGCCAACTTCGGCACCGCCGACCAGACCGGCAAACCGAGCGCTTCGCCAATCTCGTTGAGGCTGCGGAAATCGGTGTCACGCAATTCGGCGACGAGACCAATCAACATGCCGAAGGCCAACCCACCGAGCACACCCAGCGCCAGGGATATCGACAACTTCGGCGCGACCTTCTCACCCAGTTCGATCGGTGAAATGACCTCGGTGATGAAACCGCCGTAGCTCTTCATCAAGTTCAACTCGCGGAGCCGATCGAGGGCCGTATCATACAAATCTTGCCGACGATCAATCTCTTTCCGCAACATCTCGCCTTTGAGTTCGAACGCGACGAGCGCCTTCGCGGCGTCATTCTCGGTTTGCGATTCTTTGACGATCTGCTCGATCCGCTTTTCCGTGGTGAGCAAATCTTGTCGCAACAACTCCACGTAGGCTTGCAGCAGCATCCGCGCGGTGAGCTTCGGCTTGTCGTCGACATCCTTGATGCGCTGGGCTTGCTTGGACAGGAAGCTGTTGGCCAACTCGAGTTGAGCCCGCACATCGCGCACCTGCGGATGCTGCGGCCCCAGATCGGCGAGCAACGACTTTTCCTTCATCATCAGTTGCAGAATCGACTCGTTTTCGGCGCGTGCCATTTCGAGCCGTCGCGGTTGGTCAGCCTGAAACTCGGCGGTGTCGGCCGAGCCTTTCTCGACCTCGACGAGCAGCGCCAAGCGTTGCACGTGCTTGTCATCAATCAGCGCCAGACGTTGCACGTCCGAGGCGTTGCTCGCATCCTGAGCCCGTGCTGCCGCCTCGACGACTTCCAAACGCGCCTGCGAGTTCGCGGCGCTCAACCGTTCGTCCGCGAGCGCGGTCTGCAGCTGCTCATATCGTTCGCGGTGGATGTTTGAACTTTGGTCACCTTTCCACAGCAGGGGCGCATTCTCGCGGAACGCACGATATTCGTTTTCAGCGGCCACCAGCTCCTTGGCCAAATCGGTCTTGGCCTGAGCGATCAGGTCCGCGGCTTCGGAGCTGATGTCCTCGAATTTCTCGCTCAAATAGAGTTTGTACTTGTCGATGATCGCCGTGAGGATGTCTTGCGTTTCGAGCGGCGAGGTGTGCCGCAGCGCGACATTGAGCACGTGTGCCGACTTGGCTTGACCCGAGCCGCCGCGGGTGACCCGCATGCGGTCGGTGATGAACGTAATCGGCGTCTCATCGTCGTCGAGCTCATCAATGATCGAGGGGAGCACATCGAACTGATGCTCGGCGAGCGCGTCGCCCACAACCTGTTTCGACTGCAAAATCTGCATATGGGTCGCGAGCAGATCTTCGGAGACCCGCACCTCGGCCTCGGATGATCCCGCATCGGCGCCGCGCGTCGCCAGCTTCGGATCCTTACGCATCACGAGCACTTCGGCCGACGACTCGAACTCTTCGGGAGCAAACGTGAAATATCCCACCGCCGATGCGACGCCGACGATCAGCCCGAGCGCGATCCAGCCCCAACGGCGCTTGGCGATCATCAACAGATCGAGCATTTCCAAGCGCTGGAACACGTTCCATTGCGAGGGAGTCGGTTTGTTCTCACGCTTTCCGTTCGTGATACCTTCTGCGCGAATCATGGGAGACATCCGTAATGAGGAAACACGAAAAACTCTCACATCCAGCGGCTAAGCCAGCGATTCGCGCTTGAGCGAGTCAGCGGAAATCGTTGGCAAAGGGCCTTCATCCTGAAACGGTTTGCTACGATGCCTCGTCGAGCGTGGCCATCATCGCCACGCGTCGCTCAGACATCGAATGGGTCCATCACATGCCGGTCCCTGCCCTTGGAATTGGAGGCCAAGAGCGAACCAACACGGTGACCAAGTCACTTGTGCCGCACCTTGCGACCAACAGGCTAATCATTAGCCAGACACCTCGGCGCATCAGCGGCTGCTGAGAACTCAACGACCCATCTCACTGCAATCCAGCGAGTGAAATGAGGCGTGAGTGGCGAGGCGATGAGAAACAGGACCGACTCAATATGCTCGGCTCGCCGTCGCTGTGCAAGTGTTTAATCACGCGAATGGTGCCGATCAGACGATTATCAGGATTTGCTTGGCGCGCGATGAGAAACTCTGATCTTGGTTTCTGTCGGACCGATTGTTCTGGTTTCGTTCGGATTTCAAAACCATTTGACTGACCAATGACGCTTTTCGCATCGATCAAAAACAATTTGCACACGGTACCATTAGGGTGAGACGCGTGGGTCCGGAAATCTAGCGGGAAGTTTTGCGAGGCAATCGCAGCGCTCGCGCGCAAGCATCATCCTCGACGAATCAAAAAATTCTCACGAATGCTCACATTCTCGCGCGCCGAGTCCTGGACTTGTCGGTCGATGTCAATCAGATTGGAACACGTCTCCCGCATCGCTCTCCGGTGGTGGTCCCCAATGACTTGTTGACTGACGTGCCACGTTGACGGGCCGCCGCCGTCGACGCCGACACGCAACGGGATTGGTTCCCGTGTGCTGATTCGTCACGCGCGCCAAACGCTTGACCGTATTCATTGCCAGCCTTCGGGATCTGGCTGACGCCCGCTGAAATGTGTCGATGATTGGGCTCATGTCGCCGCAGCAAACTCCGACTCCACCGAACTCCCGATATCTGTTGCTCACCGGAGCGACGGGCCTCGTGGGCCGCTTCTTGCTGCGCGAGCTGCTCGCAACCGGCGCTCGCGTGGCGGTCCTGTGTCGCGATGCGACTACCGATCTCGCACGTCAACGTATCGAGACGCTCGTTCGTGACTTGGAACAAACGAGTGGTCGGCGGATGTCGCGGCCGCTGGTGTTGCGCGGCGATTTGCGACAACCGCAACTCGGGCTCGATGCCTCGACATTGCACTGGTGGCGCGACCATGTGGCCGAGGTCATCCACTCGGCAGCGAGCTTGCAGTTCTACGCGGCTCACGATCAGGACGAACCGTGGCGAACGAATCTGCACGGCGTGGCCGAACTCGTCAAGCTGTGTGAGTCCACCGGCGTGTCGGCCTTGCATCACATTTCGACCGCCTATGTCTGTGGCGAACGACGCGACACGGTACTCGAGAGCGAACTCGATTGTGGTCAAACGTTTCACAACGATTACGAACGCAGCAAGTTTCTCGCCGAGCAACTCGTTCGCCAAGCACAAATCCCCACGGTCACGATCCTACGGCCATCCATCGTCGTCGGTGATCTCGCGACTGGTTTCACATCATCGTTCCACGGCTTCTACACGCCCCTCACGCTCGCTTGGGAACTCGCCAAGCGGCGAGCCGTCGAGGTCGACATTGTCAGCCAATTGCAAGCATCTTTGCAGGTCACGGGGCGCGAACTGAAAAACCTCGTGCCGGTCGACTGGGTGGCGCGGGTCGCGGCTCGCATCGTGCTCAATCGACGTTGGCATGGCGGCACGTACCATCTCGT
>JAEUIL010000121.1 GCA_016794255.1 Planctomycetaceae bacterium
GAATTTTTGTCTGTACAATCCGGGCATGAAAAAGAAGCAACGCGGGCGACCGCAAAAATCGGATGCAGAGCGGCGAGAGATACGTTTCCAGGTTCGGCTATCGCAGTCCGAACTAGACGCACTTGATCGCGCGTCGGGCGGGAAAACGTCAACTTGGGCTAGGGAAGTGCTATTGAAGGCGGCTAAGGCTCGCTAGATTGATCGGTTGGACATGCGGAGATTTGCACTCCGGATCGTCTGGTGTATAAGACCGAGACCGCTCTAAGCCACGCCCGGTGTTCAAATGTCAAGGCAACGACAGCCAGCAACGCTTGAGCAGTTTTTCAAGGAGTTTCTGACTGAATCCGATAGAGGCGCGGTTGGTCTTGCAGGTTCGTATGTAGATCAGTGTTTGAAGGAGCTAATACAGAAGTTTTTCGATAAGCACGCCATAGAATCAAAGATGATTCGCCACGAGCATTATCATTCGTGGTGCCGTGCGTTGCTGGAAAATCAGCGAGCCCTCGGGTCTTTTGCCGTTCGGTGCGATTTGTGCGTGGTGCTCGGGCTAATAGACGAAGTAACCTATGAGACCATCAAGGAAATAAGCAGCATGCGCAATCGTGACGCGCATTTTGCAGGCCCGGTAAAGCTGGATGATAGTTATATCACGGAAAATATCCGCAAGGCAGTTGGCGAATTTTCCAGTAATCCCAAGTACCCAACTATGCAGTTCGATTCGTCAGAAATGGTTGGAATGGACGAAATCGTTGCGCTATGGAATCAGAACAGCCCCAAAATGCATCAGTCACGAAAACACCTGTCTTTTTTAGTGGCCTCTTCGTGTTGGTGCATTGCTAAGGCCACGCAAAAGATTTGCGATGAAATCAGCGAGGCTCGGCAAGCTATTGATCGGCAAGAAGATGATCCCAATTCTCAATAGCTGCCAGCGATGCGCCATTTAACATGCACGCCATGCGAGATTCAATCGCAAGCTGACACCACGCCGTGCGAACTTCGTTGCATACGTGATTTCTCCAATCGTACATGCGTTCTGAGGATTGCCAGTCAGGATCGTTGACCTTGGCCAGCACTTCTGCGTCGGTCAGGTTTGTAATGATTGCGCATTCTTGCAGCAGCTTTTCTTCGATTAGTGTCATGTCGCCATTGTGCGAACCGTGGCAAGTCTCTAGCTGTCCGTTCTCTTGCGAGTTGTCGCAACCTTGCTTGCGAGTGGGGCAAGGTACGGTGACGTTCGGTTTTTGAGCCGAGCTAGAATCATCGATGGTCAAGGACTCGCCCGGCGTTTCCTCTTGCTCCGCAGCATCCGGCCAATTTAGGACACTACCCTTTGAGCGACTGACTCCCGACGGTGGCTTGCGTGCCGTATAATGACGGACCGCAATCTTACCCTCCGTCGTTCATCTGCCGCAGGTCGTCGCATGTCGCTGCTCGCTCGTCTTGCCACGGTTCAAATCGTTCCCCCGACTCCGTTCTCTGCCGACGGCAAACGAGTCTTGACCGAGCCACTCGCGGCGCTCGCCAAAGAACTCTATGCAGCGGGCATGCGGGTGTTCTTGCCCGCCGCGGGGACCGGTGAGTTTCACTCGCTGTCGACCGATGAAGTTGTCGAATGCGTGCGCGTCGTGCGACAGTCGGTGGGACGCGATGCAGTCGTGCTCGCTCCGCTCGGGTTTGCGTTGCAAGAATCACTCACCATCGGACGCGGTGCCATCGAGGCCGGTGCCGACGCGCTGCTGATCATGCCGCCGGTACATCCGTATCTGGCCGACTGTGGCTTCCGCGACTATTTCCAGGCGCTCGCTCAAGAGTTGTCTCTGCCGTTCTTGGCTTACAAACGTGGCCCGGTGCCGAGCGATAAGTTGCTGCTGGATTTGGCCCAAACGGGGCGGTTGATCGGCGTGAAGTATGCGGTGAACGAACTCGATGGCTTCACGCGCTTTGCGCTCGCGGCACCGGCGACGCTCGGCTTGTACTGTGGCACTGCCGAACGCTACGCGCCGTTTTTCATGTTGGCGGGGGCGGCGGGATACACGAGCGGGGCGGGCAACGTCTGTCCGCGATTGACGCTCGCCATGCACGCACATCTGGCCGCCGGTCGCTATGCCGACGCGATGCGCATCATGCAACTCATCCGCCCGATCGAAGATTATCGAGCCCGGGAGGGTGATTCGTTCAACATCACGCTGTTAAAGTACGCGCTCGAACTGAAAGGGCTGCCGTTCGGACCACCGCGTGCTCCGCAACGTCAGCTCAACGATGCCGAGCGGAGTGACATTCGCCGTTTGATCGAGGTCGTGCTGAACGAAGAAGCGAAGCTCGCCTCGTAGTCGGCACCCGACAGCTATTTGCCAGCCACAAACTTCTCGGGCGAGTCCGCCATGTGCTCCGGAATCGGCAATCCGGCCGACCAGTAGATAGCGTTGAACAACAGTCGACGGAACGACGCGGTTTGGAAATCGTCGACGTGGCCGAGCGAAGTGTAAAAGCTCCGGCCGCCATCGGCTCGAATACGAACCCAGGCGATCGTCTCGGTCGGCTGTCCGCCGATGGTGCCCGAGATGAGCGGCACGGTGCCCGGCAGCAGTGGGTTGACTTGATACAACGAGCCGTGTCCGAGCCAATCCTTGAAGTCGACGTGGGCCAAGATCGGATGCGACGACGCTTGATCCGCCACGGCGAGCTTGGGCTTCGGACCCTCGGGATGATGCCCGCGATACGAACCCCCGAACACCTCGGGATCCCAGTTGTTCCAGGCGTCTTGCCCTTCGCCCGGCTGCTTACCCTTCGACGGAGCAAACGCGTGATTGGCGGTGCGAATGCCGAGCAACGGCTTGCCTGCGGCGACATGCTTCCGCACGTACTCCAACTGTTTTACCGGAATCGTGCGGCGACGAACACTGACTAGCAGCAGATCGGCATTCGCCACGGCGTCGATCCCCGGCAGATCGTTGCGTTCGACATCGTTGCCAAACACCGTAGTCACGCGGAAGTCACGTTCCAGATGCCGAGTGACGTACGGCGGCAACGAGACTTCGGTCTTGTACTCATCCTCGGCGACGAGCAACACCAAGTGCGGGCGTCGATCGCGCGAAAAGCGGAACTCTTTCCCGCCGAGAATGTCGACGCTCGTGATCGTCGGGCAGACAAACTTCTCGATGTGTTCGACGATGCGATCCGTGCCGCTGAAGTGACTGACGTACGGCCACTTGCTCGGATCGTACATCGTATCGGTCATGTCGCGCATCAGCACGACGTTCTTGCCGTTCTTGGCCATCTGCCGCAGACCGAAAGGCCGACCGAGCACGCACATGTTCGTATGCACGCCAAGCAGCACCACGTTCTTGATGCCACGTTGCTCGAGCGTGTTCCAGATTTCCACGCCGCTGTCGCTGATGATGTCGAACTTGGGATCGATGCGCAGGCCATCGACTTGCCGCTTCCAAGGAGCACGCGGATTGAGACCTTTGCTTTCGAGCAGTGCAGCCCAAGCGGCGTGCTCGGCCGGTTCGTCGTCTTCGCCACCATCCTTTTGATCGACCGGATACTGGCCTGCATCCTCGGCGGGAATGTGCCGGCACCACTGGCCGATATCCGAGGGCAGATTCGCGGCAGTCGGCGCGAGCTTGGCATTGGCACGGGCCGGGTGATCGGCATACGCTTCCATGCAACTGCTCGGCGCGTGAATGATGAGCGTCCCTTGCTTGCGGGCCGTCTCCAGCACTTGGTTCATCCGCGGCACCAATTCACCCACGCGACGCACGGCGTTGAGACAGTGGTGCGAATCCCACATGTCGCAGACGATGATCGCGGTCTCGGGCGCTTGCCAAGCGGCGGTCGAAGTTGTGGCGTGATAGCGTCCAGAGCCGGGGCTGGTCTCGGTTCGTTTGCGTGGATGGACGGTGAGTTCGGCCGCGGCCGGAGCCACGAGCAACGCCAGCGATCCAAACACGATCAGAGTGGTAATCAGCCGGGACATAACGACCTCGTTCGTTGACGCGAATGCGATGCAGGCTTTAGAGTAACGTCGTGCAAGATGAGCGTCAAACTGCGGTTCAGCCAGTGACACGCTGTGCTGTGCAGCAAACATTCGCATGACTGGCACACTCTTTGATCTGCCCCATTACCGAGTTGTTTTTGCATTATGCCCAACCCCTGGACCGGCCGCGGTAACCCTTACACTCGTCTCGAGGTCCGTGCTCGGCTGCAAGCGGCGCTCGAGCGTGGTCAACCGTTGCTCGGCGCGGGGGCGGGGACCGGCATCTCGGCCAAGTTCATCGAGCGCGGCGGGGCCGATCTGATTATCGTCTATAACTCGGGCCGCTTTCGGATGTCGGGGCATGGCTCGACCTGTGGACTGATGTCGTACGGCGATGCGAATGCGATCGCGATGGAGATTGGCGAGTTCGAGGTGCTGCCGGTGATCGATGAGGTGCCCGTGATCTGTGGCGTGCATGCGACCGATCCGCGGCGGCGCATGTGGCATTGGCTGCTCAAGGTCAAAGAGATGGGCTTCTCGGGCGTCAACAATTTTCCCACGCACTGCATCGTCGACGGCAATTTTCGACAGATTCTCGAAGAGACCGGTATGAGCGTCGAGAAGGAATTCGAGATGGTCGCGTTGGCTCGCAAGATGGATTTGTTCTCGATCGTGTACGTCTCGTCGCCCGAGGAATCGCGAGCGATGGCCGAGGCGGGAGCGGACGCGATCATCGCCCACGTGGGAACGACGATCGGCGGCTCGATTGGCGTGGTCGATGCCGCTTGTTCGCTCGATGAGGCATGCCGACGCACCCAAGCTGTGATCGACGCGGCGCGTGCGGTGCGCGACGATGTGTTCTACTTATGTCACGGCGGACCGATCGCCACGCCGGCCGACGCTCAATACGTGCTTGCCCACACCGACGCGGTCGGGTTTGTCGGCGCATCGAGTCTCGAACGGATGGCGGTCGAACAACCGCTGGTTGAGATCACGCAGCAGTTCAAGGCGGTCAAGGTAAAGCTGAGAGCTGAGAGCTGAAAGCAGTCCAGACGCGAAACCGCAAGCGAGCTACAACGCTCAACACTTACTCACCTACTCACTTACTAACCTTTCTTCCCCATGCTCATCGGCCTTCCCAAAGAAATAAAAAAAGACGAATACCGTGTCGCCATGTTGCCCGTCGGGGTCGAGGAACTGACGCACGCCGGTCATCAGGTGATCGTCGAACGTCGCGCGGGCCTCGGCTCGGGCATCGCTGACGAACGCTATGAGGAAAACGGTGCGAAGCTTGTCGACACGGCCGACGAAGTGTTCGCCGCGGCGGACATGATCGTGAAAGTGAAAGAACCGCTCGAGCCCGAGTGGCGACGGATGCGAGCTGGGCAGATCGTGTTCACCTACTTTCACTTCGCCGCCGATCGACGCTTGACCGACGCCGTGATCGCGAGCGGGATCACCGCCGTGGCGTATGAAACGCTGCGCGATGATCGCGGTCAGTTACCGCTGTTGACCCCCATGAGCGAAGTGGCAGGCCGGATGAGCATCCAGGAAGGGGCCAAGTATCTGGAACGGCCGCAGATGGGGCGCGGCATTTTGCTCGGCGGCGTGCCGGGTGTCGCGCCGGCGAACATTCTCGTGCTCGGAGCCGGTGTCGTCGGCGCGAACGCAGCGAAAGTGGCGGCCGGGTTCGGCGCCAACATCGCCCTGCTCGACGTCAACATGGATCGCCTGCGTTATCTCGACGACGTGACGCCCCCGAACGTCGACTGTCTCTTCAGCGATCGCCACACGATTCGCGAATGGCTCCGCCGCGCGGATTTGGTCATTGGCTCGGTCCTGATTCCCGGTGCGAAAGCGCCGCGGCTCGTGTCACGCGAGGACCTCAAGCTCATGCAGCCGGGCAGCGTGATCATTGACGTTGCCATCGATCAAGGGGGCTGCATCGAGACGAGTCGTCCCACGACGCACAGCGAACCGACGTACATGGTCGATGGCGTGTTGCATTACTGCGTCACGAACATGCCCGGCGCCGTGGGCCGCACGAGCACCTATGCCCTGTGCAACGTCACGCTTCCTTGGGTGCTCAAGATTGCCAAAGACGGCATCGAAGCCGCAGCTGGCAAGCACAAGCCGATCGCGCGGGCCATCAATGTCAGCGGCGGCAAGGTCACCAATCGGGCCGTGGCCGAGACGTTCGGACTACCGTTCGATTCGCGATTCGATGTTTGACGTTAAGTTTGCGCGGCGGAATTCAACAGCCGCGTGATCTCGGCGACAGCCGTCTCCAACGAAGTCTGCGCCATCTTGAAATTCGTGTGGACCGAGATTCTCGGCAGGATCTCGGCCATCTCGACGGTCGCGGCCTTGAGCTTCGACAGCTTCTTCGTGGCCATTTTCAGATAGTCGGCGGCATTTCCCGCGGCGAACGACGCCCCCAACGCGTGACAGTAGTCGTACAACTCGCGCACGACGAGCATCAGCTCCTCGTCCTCTTCGGCTTCTTCCGAATGCTTGAGGAACGTGCGCACCATCCAAATGTGTGCGAGTTGCGCGTCGATCAGACGCATGAGTTCGGCGGGGTCGGAAGCTTGTGACATCGGTCGATCGAAGTGGGGCTGGCAGAGCAGTCTATCGTAGCCCGGCCTTTTCGCGCGTCAATTCGTGGGCAAACCAGCCGCGCGACTTTGCGATTCGACAATCTGCTCGAACAGAAACAGCATCTGAGACTCGAGCGTATACACCGCGTGGCCCGCGGCGTGCGTCAAGATGTTCGCACCCACGTCGCCGTAGTCGACGAGCAGCGTTTCTCCGACATCGGGAACGCGTTGTCCGACCTCCCAGTGCTCACGCAAGGTTCCGGTCAAGCCGTCTTGCAACAACTCCTCGAGGCGTGCGTTGGCCAACACCACGTGCGGGATCGGATGCGGCGGGAGGTCCGTGCCGGCGATGCCCAATGCCTGGACGTAGTCGCCGCCGGTCGCATGTTGCAATTCGCTCAGCGACGGAGGAAAGCGAACGAGATACTCGGGTAACTGCTCGCTCGGCCGGTGAAACACGACATGCAACAACTTGCCGAATCCGTGCGGATGCCACGAGTAGCGAATCGGCGTGCCCAGCGTAACAAAGTCGAGTTGCGACGCGGCGAAAGGCAACGGCGCTTCGAGCAACTGGCCGCGAACCTTATTCCAAACCTGCCCATCACGCGTGGTGGACTGCGGGCCTTCGTAGTAGCTGCGTGCTGCGTCAAAAAACGCTTGAACCCGCTGCGTGTCGCCGCTGAGCAGTTGCGTCATCAAAGCAAACACGTTGCCCGCATGGCTATGACCCACGAACAACACGCGTTCCGCTTCGCGTGGCGGATTCGCAAGCAGCTCCGAGATCAAGGCTACGGCGGCGTTCGCCCGACCCAGGTGATAGTTCTCGCTCCCCCACCGCTTGTTGAGCACAGCGATCTCGGTTTGCCCGGCGTTCGTCAGAGCATCCTGGAGTTTGCCCGCGTAAGCATCGGTGAAGTTGCCGCGATCGCCGACGAAGAGCTTGATGGCGTCGCTCCACCAATTCCCCAGCAGCCCAAACGCCCCTGGCAGAAAGCGGTCGAGCGCGTTGAAGACCCCGCCGGCGTCGCTGCCCACGAATGTGCCGTGCATCAGCACGATGCGCGTCGTCTGTTGCGCTCGCAACGCCTCACCGACTGCCTGCATGCGAGCCGACCACTCAGCGCTTCCGACGCGTGGGAGCAATCCGACCGGGAGATAACGCGGCGGCGTCGGCGGTGTATGCGACGTGTAAGTTTGGTGCCAAGAAGTTGGGACCGGCGACGGTGTCGGCATGCTTGGGGTCCAATCGCAACAACGGAGCCTCTGGCGGACTGACGCCCAATGTACCGCTCCAAGTCTCGAACGGTCGACCCTTGCGTTCATCACCCTCGTAAAAGGCCAGGTACGTCATCACCTCAGTCGGAATAAACTCGTGCTCTTGTGGCGCGAACACGGCCTGCCGCAACGTCCGTCGCCATGTGCCGGCATTGAAGTACAACTGCTGCAAGACATATCCCTCGGCGTAACTCGCATCGAGGGCAATCTGCTCGGCCGTGTGCGTGTGGCCATAGATGATGTACTTCGCGCGACGATTGCGGAAGTCCGGCTCAGCGAGCGCATGGGGATAATACGAGTCGTGTCGACTGCCGCGCCACGTGCTGAGCCATTCGAGAATCCGGCCCGCCGCTCCGAGCGATAACCGCTTGCTGAACTTGAGGGCTCGCTCCAAACCATCGACCAAATCCACGGGCGACCACGTATCGCGCGAACGGACCATCGGCAGAGCGAGGAATGCGTCGGTCAGTTGATCCCAAATGCGTTTGACTTGGGTGCGAATCTCCGGCTGCGGGCACGTGCGTTCGAGCAGGCCATCGAGCCAAACCGGTGCCAACAGCAGCGGCCGAACACTATCCAAATCGCGCAGCCCCATCAGCGTGCTCACGGGGATCTCGTCCCCCAACTCTTGCTCGACTTGGCCAATGAAACGACTAAGCAACTCGATCACAATCGCATCGCCGAGGCTACTCGCGTTGCGGTTGCCCTCGAAATTGATCGGATCATAGATATCGCCGTGCCGAGCAAACACGCGATGGCGGCGCATGATCTCGAGCAACGTCCCGCTCTCGGCCGGATCATGCGGAAACGGCGACTCGGCCCGCGTGACCAAACCCATCGCCTTGGCGATCGACTTGCGAATTTCGTGATACGCGCTGCCGGGCAGATGATAGAACCAATCGTGGTTACCGACCATGTAATGAATCGCGACCTCGACCGGCTCGCCGGGCACGCTGGTCACCGGCTGACCGTGAGCATCGGCTGGCGGAACCGTGATCGCGCCGCCATGCACGAGCTGCCGCAGGATGGCGAAGCTCGGTTCGTTGTAACGCAAAATGTCGCCGGTGATCCGACTCACGAGCGCCACCAGCTCGGGCGATTGCGGATCGTGCCACGGTCGCACCTCGGGATGCAGCAGCCACTGCGCCGAGCGAATCGGGTCGAGCACATCGCCCAGCAGCACCAGATCGATCCGCTCGACGGGCTGATAATGATCGTCCGAGCGAAACGAGGCTTTGTACGCTAGCGAACGAAGCTCTTCGGCAAAGATCTCGAACGCGCCCGTCCCCAGCGTGGGACCGCTCGTGCCGTCGGTGAGATGCAGGTCGCTGATGATCGCAAGCATGGCGGTGCCTTCCTTGGCGCGCGGTGATGCTATCCGGTTTCATCTATGGATATCGGTCGAGCGATCTACCGAACGTGAGGGGCACACTCGCGACGCCAGCATGCACCGCTGCTTGCTTGTGATGCAGTGCTGGCAAGTGGGTGACGCCGCGCAACGCGTGCGCGCAGAGTATCGCCTGCGACGAGAGAAAAATGTGCGTCGTGGCCCGCTCGCAAGCGCGAACGTTCTTGAAAACCACTGGGAACGTGGGGGATTTTGATTGGCCGTCAGGTTCCCAGTGTCCAAGCTGACGGGAATCGGAGGGAAAGTTTGAACTCGTTGGTGCTCGGCCCATCGGTCCCTCGGGCCGACGGTCACCCTGGCGAGTTCGCTCGGGCTTGGTCTGCAAGCCACGACGCACGCGGATCACACCCTTCGGCTGGCCTGCGTTTACCTCCGGGCACCTGATCCCAGTCCCGGACGACAGGGGCACGAATCGTGTGACTACGTTTTGCTCGAACGGTTGCCGCGTCCGTGGTTTGCGGCAGAGCCGATTCGTCGCGGTCACACGACCCAGGCGGCTGCAATCCGACCGCCTTCGAACTTCACGGAGTTCTACTTGCGGCGCACGCACGTCCGTGATGAAGACGTTTCCCACGCGGATCGTGGATCCAACGACCCGCGCGAGTTCGTCGCCATCGCCGTCCGCGGAGTTATCCACCCATCCGCAGTCACACACTCGTCGTTCGACTCGGATGTCGTGACCGGGTCACGAGACGTAGTCGAAAGCAACGAGCACTGGCCCATCATCGCGGCAAGAACAACCGTGATGACGAGCATTGACGGACGCTTGGTGGGGCTCGGTCAGATCAGCACATCGCGGAGGATAAGTGTTGAGTGGCGTCGTTGTCCAATCGGCAGATAGCCACACAAATAATTTTGTCGTTGGGCACGCGTCTCGCGTGCCTTGAGCCGCCATTTTCGACGAGTTGGCAGCGCCGACGTCTTTCTGTAGCCGAACTCACCAGAGTTCGGGAGATTCGTGACACGGCCACCACCCGCACTTTGACGAGTGAGGCTAAGTGAACGTTCAGCCCGCGCGACGGCGCTGGCGAACGGCAGATCTAGCCGTTCACAAATGGTGACTCCAGGCACGCGAGACGCGTGCCCAACGTCAGAAAGCCGCGACCGCTGGTCGCGCCGTGGCGTGACAGGCTGGAAAGATGGATTCGGTTTAAGCGAACCGCTACCGCAGAACGATACGCATCAGCGGGCCGGCGAGATACGCGTTGATCTCAAAACGGAGCCCACCGCCGGCTCCGTTGCCTGCGATTGTTATGCTGTGCCCTCATTATCGATGTGCCGACAACTGGCTGCGTCGATCTGTTCGAGAATCATTTCCGAGAAAGTGGTCACTCCTTCGCTTGGGGATTCTAGCAGTTGATCAAAATGTGAGCGGTTCTCCCTGAGTATGCGTCGCAATTCAATCGCCCAAATCTCTGTAGTGTTTGGGCACGCGGCGCATGCAAACTGGTACAAAATGTCTAATATCTCTTCCTGCAATTGTACGCCACATGTCGTCAGCCGCTCAAGCAGGAATGGAAGCGTCGGAACAGAGCTTGGCCCAACGTTACCTTGATGGGCAACCACATGCCACAGGCGATTTGCAGCCCGAATGGATGCTGCATCTTGGTCGCCATGCAACTCGGTTAACAGCGATGGAATTTCTTGCGACTGGAATCCACAGGGATGGGTAAACTCTTCCCATTTGACGACTGCCAACCGAGCTTTGAGGTTACTATCCATTGGTCTAACAGCATAACCATTGTTTATCCCAAATCGATCGGCATAGTACCGATCATCGAACGTCGACGCAAATTGTCCGCCGTTTTGTGCGGCCTTTGAGAAACGCCTCGACAGGGCAATGCGAATAATGTCGAATCATTCGTGAATCGCCGCAACAAGCCCGCTTCGTCCCCATAACGCGCTTTCCGAGCGCTAAAACCGAACACGATCACTCGGCCATTAACTCCCAACGTCGCGTCGCCTTTCGCTTGCGGTTTCGCGCCTTCACGGATCGCACCTTGGCCACAACGTCGCTCGCGCTGCCACCCCACGGTGTTTTCACCGTGGGCTAATGCTGTGCCCATGCGACCTGAGAGTTCGCGCGAAAACCCCGTCATTTACGGGCCCGCTTTCCGCCTTAACTTCTCGTCCGCCGATTCTTAGAATACCGGGGGATTTACCCGACCCCTTCTCATCATCGCGGCGGCAACCATGCAGGATTTTGAACAACTCGGCGTCTTCTACCTGGGCAAGCATTATGACCTCGCCGCTCAAAAACCGCGTGAAGACCTGCTGCTGTACGATGCCAAGGACCTGACCACGCATGCCGTCTGCGTCGGGATGACCGGCAGCGGCAAGACCGGCCTGTGTCTGTCGCTGTTGGAAGAGGCGGCGATCGATGGCGTCCCGGCGATCGCGATCGATCCCAAAGGGGATTTGGGGAACCTGCTGCTCGCGTTCCCCAAGTTGCAGTCGAGCGATTTTCGACCTTGGGTCGACCCGGCCGAGGCCGTTCGCAAAGGACTCACGCCCGACCAACTCGCCGAGCAGACCGCGGCGCTGTGGAAGAAGGGACTCGGCGATTGGGGCGAGGACGGCGCTCGCATCCAGCGTTATCTCGATGCGGTCGAGACCACGATCTACACTCCCGGCAGCAACGCGGGCATTCCCCTGACCGTGCTGCGCTCGTTCAGTGCTCCACCGGCCGCGGTGTTGAACGACGCCGATGCGTTCCGCGAGCGGATCAACGGCGCGGTTGCGGGCTTGCTCGCGCTGTTGGGCACCACGGGCGATCCGCTCAAGAGTCGCGAGCATATCTTGGTTAGTACGCTGCTCGATCGCGCGTGGCGTGAAGGTCGCGATCTCGATCTGGCCACGTTGATTCGCGACATCCAACAACCGCCGATCGACCGTGTTGGTCTGATCGATCTGGAGACGTTCTATCCGGCCAAGGAGCGTTTCGAGTTGGCGATGCAGTTGAACAACATTCTCGCCTCGCCCGGCTTCTCGGCCTGGATGCAGGGAGAATCGCTCGACATTCAAAAGCTGTTCTATCAATCGAACGGCAAGCCGCGGCTGACGATCATCTCGATCGCGCATCTCTCGGATAGCGAGCGGATGTTTTTCGTCACGATCTTGCTGAACGAAGTCCTGGCGTGGATGCGTTCTCAGCCGGGCACTTCGAGCCTGCGGGCGTTGCTCTACATGGACGAGGTCTTCGGCTACTTTCCGCCCACGGCCAATCCGCCGAGCAAGCAACCGATGCTGACGCTGCTCAAGCAGGCGCGGGCGTTTGGCTTGGGTATCGTGCTTGCGACGCAGAACCCGGTCGACTTGGATTACAAAGGTTTGTCGAACGCCGGGACGTGGTTTCTCGGCCGCCTGCAAACCGAACGAGACAAGGCCCGGGTGCTCGAAGGTCTCGAAGGGGCCAGTGCCTCGGCCGGTCGCACGTTCAACCGTCAACAGATGGAACAGACGCTCGCCGGGTTGGGCAATCGGGTCTTCCTCATGAACAACGTTCACGACGACGCCCCGGTCGTGT
>JAEUIL010000134.1 GCA_016794255.1 Planctomycetaceae bacterium
TACACGCAAGTCGGGACTGGTGTACACGACGTTCGACATGGTCGTGGGCCAAAATGGTCGCGTACATGTGGCGATGAGCTCGAATGCGTGGAAGCTCAAACTTCCCAAGGACGAATGGGGCTTCTTCTTTGCGACTTACGATCCCGACACGACGGCGTTCAGTCCGATTCGCAACATCACTGGCCGACCTTGCGAAGGTTTTTCACTGGCTGCCGATGAACGAGGTAATGTCACAGCCACTTGGCTGGCTGACAAGTTGTACGCGAACGTATCACGGGACAACGGCCAGACATTCTCGCCCAATCAAGAACTGGATCCGACGTACGACCCGTGCAACTGTTGCACAACGAGCGCGGCCTACGCGCCGGACGGTCGGCTCGCGCTGCTCTATCGCGAGGAAACGAACAACGAGCGCGACATGTACCTCGTGCTGTGGAATCAACAACAGAACCAACGCACGCGCCAACGTGTGAGTGGCACGCCGTGGAAGATCGACGCGTGCCCGATGACCTATTACGCCGTGACACCCCGGACCAATGGTTTCACGGTGGTTTGGCCGACGAAGAAGGACATCTACTTTGCCCGGCTCGATCTTCAGGGCAGAGTCTTGCCGCCGGGCGAAATCAAGACGCCCGGCACGACCGGCATGCGCACCGGCATGATCGCACTCGACGCGACAGACGGCACGACGCTCGTCGCCTGGAAGAACGACAATCAACTCGGCTGGCAATTGTACGACAAACAAGGCCGCGCCCAGGGTGCCCCGGGCCGTGTCGCAAGTACCGGCTCGGGCTGCGCGGCCGTGGTCGACAAGTCCGGGCGATTCGTGCTCGTGCGGTGAACAGCACCGCCGGATGATCACGGCCGGTTTGTTGCCGCCGCCTCTTGCTTCCCAGCAAAACCCGGCCCAATATAGACGCTCTGCTTTCGTTTACTTAAGTCTCGGGATCGTGTCATGAATCGCTCCGCGCCGTTGGTTTGTTGTTTGGTTATCGCTTTGCATGGGAGTGGGTCTTTGGTCTCGGCCCAGCAGGGCAAGAACGCGCAACCGGCGAAGAACAAAGCGGGGGAGAAGGGCAAGAACTCGGGCAAGGGCCCGCAACGGCCGCAGTCGGTCGGTCCCGTCGTGCGTGAAAACAAAGCCACGCCCATCGATCGCATCAAGGTCGCCAAGGACTTCAAGGTCGAGCTCGTGTACTCAGTGCCCGGCGGCGATCAGGGCTCATGGGTCAATCTGTGCGTCGATCCGCAAGGGCGGATCATCGCCAGCGACCAATACGGCGGGCTATATCGCTTTCCGAGACCCGAGGCCGGCAAGCCGCTCGATCCGAAATCCGTGCAAAAGCTGCCGCTCGACATTCGCGCCGTCAACGGCATGGTCTGGGCGTTCGACGCGTTGTATCTGGGCGTGAACGATTACGAGAAGAAAATCCCCTCGGGCTTGTATCGTGCCACCGACAGCAACGGCGACGGCGAACTGGACAAAGTCGAATGCCTGCGCGAGCTCGATGCGAGTGGCGATCACGGCGTGCATGCGGTCGTTCCGACGCCCGATGGCAAGGCACTCTATTTGGTCTGCGGTAACTCGACGAAGCGGACCGATACCATCGCGTCGTCGAAAGTCCCCGTCGTCTGGGGCGAAGATCACCTGCTGCCCCGCATGCCCGACGGTCGCGGGTTCATGCGCGACGTGCTCGGCCCGGGCGGCATCATCTATCGAGTCACTCCTGACGGCAAAGACTTCGACATGGTCGCTTGCGGCTTCCGCAACATTTTCGACGCCTCGGTCAACCGTGCGGGCGACTTGTTCACCTACGACGCCGACATGGAATATGACTTCAACACCTCGTGGTATCGGCCCACGCGGGTCTGCCAAGTCACGAGCGGCGCTGAGTACGGCTGGCGTAACGGAGCGGGCAAGCGCCCCGAGTTCTATGCCGACAATCTGCCGCCGGTCGTGAACATCGGTCCGGGTTCGCCCACCGGCACCACGTTCGGTTACGGGGCGAAGTTCCCTGCCAAGTACCAAGAGGCTCTGTATGTGCTCGACTGGAGTTGGGGCAAGATCTACGCTGTTCACATGCAACCGAGTGGCGCGACCTACACGGCGGTCAAAGAAGAGTTCATGTCCGGTGCCCCGCTCCCTGTGACCGACGCGATCATTCATCCGCTCGACGGCGCGATGTATTTCACGATCGGCGGTCGTCGCGTGCAGTCCGGTCTGTATCGCGTTACCTACACCGGCAGTGAATCGACCGACATCGTCAAGCCCCAGTTGGCCGTGACGCCCGAGGCACAAACGCGTCAGGCGCTGGAGAAGTTTCATGGCAAGCACGATCCCGCGGCGATCGACGCGGCTTGGCCTCATCTGAGCAGCGGCGACCGGTTCCTCCGCTGGGCAGCCCGCACGGCGCTCGAGCACCAGCCGGTTGCGACTTGGTCGGCCCGAGCACTCGCCGAGCGTGAACCGGGCAAGCAGGTCGAGGCACTCTTGGGACTCGCCCGAGCTGGTGGCATTTGCCCGCAGCATCGCGCGAAGATGGAGAGTTCGCCGCCTGTCGACACGGCCTTGGGTGCAAAACTGCACGAGGCCCTGGTCAAAATCGATTGGTCGCAACTGACCGCCGAGCAACGATTGACTTACGTGCGCACCGTCGAGATTGCCCTCAATCGGTTCGGCCGTCCCGACGAAGCCGTTGCCTCGGCATTGATCGCCAAACTCGATGCGCAGTTCCCGGGCGAATCGTTTGAGCTGAACTGGTTGCTGTGTGAAACGCTGTCGTTCTTGCAAGCGCCGAATCTCGCGACCAAGGCGATGGCGTTGATCGAACAAGCTCCCACGCAAGAAGAGCAGATCGAATACGCTCGCTCGTTGCGGATGCTTAAGGCCGGTTGGACCACCGACACGCGGACCGCTTACTTCAAGTGGTTCCTTAAGGCGGCCAACTACCGCGGCGGGGCGAGCTTTGAAAAGTTCATCGAATTCATTCGCAGCGATGCTGTCGCTTCGCTGTCCGATGCCGAGAAGGAACAGTTCAAGACCTTGCTCGACGAGAAGCCGGTGCGCAAGTCACCGATCGAGGCCATCGGCGCAATGTTCGCCGGTCGCACGCCCACGAACTGGACGCTCGACGAACTTGTCGCCATCGCGGCCACCGATCTGAAGCACCGCAACTTTGCCCAAGGACGAAAGTTGTTCGGTGCCGGCGGCTGTTTCGCCTGCCATCGCTTTGGCAACGAAGGGGGCTCGACCGGCCCCGATCTCACAGCCGCGGGCCGACGCTTCTCGACTCGCGACTTGCTAGATCAGATCGTGCATCCGAGCAAGGTGATCAACGAACAGTTCGTGCCGCTCGAAGTCATCACCGTGGACGACGAGCTGATTCGCGGCGTGCTCGTCAACTTGGCTGGCGATACGATCCAACTGAACACCGATGGCACCGACCCGAATCAACGCCGGGCCGTCGACCGCAAGGAGGTCGTCAGCATCGGCCTCTCGAAAATCTCGCCCATGCCCGAGAAGCTGCTGAACCCGCTGACGCGCGACGAGATCATGGACCTGCTTGCGTATCTGATCAGCGGCGGAGATCCGAAACACACGCTATTCCAAAAGTAGTCGTCACGCCGATGGGGGTGGTTGTCGACGTATGCGCGGGACCTACCAGATCGTAAACTAGGGGGAGATTTTATTGACTTGCCTTCCCCGAACCGATACTCTCGAAAGTCTACGTTCACCTCCTTCCCACCCGGTCGGCATTCCCCTTCTCATGCCGAAATTGTCATTCCATTTGCCTCTTGGCAGCATTGCTAGCAGTTGCCTTGCCTGGACGATTGGCGTCTTGGCGTTGGGTATGGTGCCCGTGTCAGCCCAAGACGCCGAAACGGGCATGGCGTTCTTCGAAAAGTCCATTCGGCCGATCCTCGTCAAGCACTGCTACGAATGCCACTCGGCCGAGGCCGCGGCAAAGGGCAAACTGCAAGCCGGGCTGTCGCTCGACTCGAAGGAGGGCCTGCTCACGGGTGGTGAAAGTGGTCCGGCGCTGGTCGTCGGACAACCCGCGAAGAGCTTGATCGTGCGGGCTCTGAAATTCGAGTCGTATGAAATGCCCCCCACGGGTCGCCTGCCGGCCCATGTCATTGCGGATTTCGAGAAATGGATCGCAATGGGGGCACCCGACCCGCGTGTGGCAACGAGCGCGCCGACGCCGCGTCGCGCCAAGTTCCAAATCACCGCCGACGATCGTCGCCATTGGTCGTTTCAACCGCTCAGTCAGGCAACCCCGCCCCCAGTCAAGAACGCCGCTTGGGTGCGCGACGAACTCGATCGGTATGTGCTGGCCGAGTTGGAACGAGCACAGCTCGCCCCGAGCGCCGAGGGTGACAAGCCAGCGTTGCTGCGTCGCACGACGTACGCACTCACGGGCTTGCCGCCGACTCCCGACGAAATCGCCGCCTTCCTGGCCGATGATCGTGACGGGGCGTTTGATCGCGTGGTCGAACGGCTGTTGGCCTCGCCCGAGTATGGCGTGCATTGGGGACGACACTGGCTCGATGGTGTGCGCTATGCCGACAGCGTCGACAAGTCGGGCGAGTATCGCCGCTGGGTCGTGCGCGCCTTGAACGCCGATCTACCGTACGACAAGTTCGTCCGTTTGCAGATTGCTGGCGACTTGTACCCGGCCGAGCCCGATGTGCCGGCGGATCGTGTGCATGTGAACGGGGCGTCGTTCGACGGCATCACCGCGACCGGCATGATGTCGCTGGCCGTGTGGGAACAGGTCGGTCGCGATTTGGCCGTGGCCGAGATCGTCGATAGTCAGATCGATCTCGTCGGACGTCAACTGCTCGGCCTAACGCTCGCCTGTGCCCGATGTCATGACCACAAGTTTGATCCGATCTCGACGCAAGACTACTACTCGCTGGCCGGCGTGCTGTTCAGCAGCCACATCGCTACCGGCAAACTGATCGCCGATGACCGGTTGGGCAACGATCTGGTCGAAGTGCCATTGCTCAACGCCGAACAAGCGGCTCACAATCAAGCGGTCGACGGCCAAGTTGCGGCGGTTGACGACGAGATCGCGGCGCTCGTGAAACGGGTTCCGCAGGCGTCGCGGTTGGCCGATGTGATTGCCGAGCAAGCCGACTTGAACGGCCAACTCGCCAAAGCCACGTCGTCGGCCAGCAAGAAAAGCCTGACCGACAAGATCGCGAAGTTGAAGACCGAACAGGATAAGCTCACTGCCGATCAGGCGAAGCAAGGTTGGCACAAGTCACCCGCCGAGCTCAAGGACATCGCGGCACTGCGGCAAAAGATCGTCGATCTGCGCAAGACCAAACGCTTCGGTCCGAGCGTGGTGTCGATCGTCGAAGGGGGCGTGCCGGGCAGCAATCGCGCCCAGATTGGCGATGCCCCCGTCTATCTTCGCGGCGAATATCAACGCCCCGGCGCGGTGGTTCCGCGGCAGTTCCCGGTCATTCTGGCGGGCGAGCAACAAACGCCGATCAGCAAACGCACGAAACAGAGCGGTCGACGCGAACTCGCTGAGTGGATCACGTCGCCAGACAACCCGTTGACCGCCCGGGTGATGGTCAACCGCATCTGGCAACATTTGATCGGGCAGGGGCTGGTTCGTTCGCCGGATAACTTCGGTCGACTCGGTGAACCGCCGACGCATCCGGCATTGCTCGATCATTTAGCCCAACGGTTCATCAAGTCCGGCTGGTCGATCAAGAGTTTGGTGCGCGACATTGCCTTGTCGGCCACCTTCCGCCAGGCGAGTTTCACGACGCCCGAGGTTGCCCAACGTGATCCCGAGAACCGTCAATTGGCGCGGATGAATCGCCGCCGCCTGACTTACGAAGAACTGCGTGATTCGCTGCTGCGAGTCGGCGGTCGGTTGCTTGAAGATGACATGCCACCCACGACACCCGTCGCGACCGGCATGAGTCTCCGCACGATGTTCGATCCCCTCGACCGTCGCAAGACCGATGTCACTGCCGCCGTGTTCGACGGTCCCGATTCAAAATCGATTGTCGCCGTGCGAGCCGAGAGCACGACCGCCTCGCAGGCCTTGTTCTTGATGAACAACCCGCTGGTCGCCGACACGGCCAAGCGATTGGCGAACCAACTGGCCAGTGAATCCGTCGGCAATGATCGACAACGGGTCGAAATCTTGTGGCAACTGACGCTCGGTCGTTCGCCGGCTGCCGACGAAACGCAACTCGCCCTGGACTTCATTGCCGAACATTCTTGGGAGCGCTTCATTCAGGCCTTGTTGGGAACGAACGAATTCGTGTATCTCGACTGACCGACGCGTGAGTGCTTCCGGTTTGAAACAACGAATCGAGTGGATGCCTATGCAACCCGCCAGCAACTATCCCGCTCAGCAGATTGCCCGCGACTTGGCAACGGGCGAGGTCGACCGTCGCCGGGTACTGGCGTGTTTAGCCGGTGGTTTTGGCAGCGTCGGGCTCGCCTCGATGCTGAGCGAAGCCGCCGCCGACTCGTCGAGCGCCGCGCGTAGCTTGCCGCATCACACGCCGCGCGCCAAACGGGTCATCTTCTTGTTCATGAACGGTGGTCCCTCGCAGATCGACACGTTCGACCCCAAGCCCGAGCTGGCGCGTTGGGAGGGGAAGCGGCTGCCGGTGCTCGACCAGAACACGAACAAGCTGCTCGGCAAACCGCGGCCATTGGGCAATGCGTTTCCCACGCCGTGGAAGTTTGCCCAGCATGGCGCTTGCGGGATGGACGTCAGCGAACTGTTCCCGCACGTCGCCCAGCGAGTCGATGATCTGTGCTTGATTCGCTCGATGTGCTGCGACAGCTTCTTCCACGCTCAAGGCAGCTTGGAGATGATGACCGGCAGCGGGCTGTTCCTGCGGCCGAGCATGGGATCGTGGCTCACGTACGGCTTGGGGACTGAGAATCGCAATCTGCCGGGGTTCGTTGTGCTGGGCAACA
>JAEUIL010000135.1 GCA_016794255.1 Planctomycetaceae bacterium
CGCGCCTCGATCTAAAACTCTCTGCGGTTCAATTACTTGGTTAACGCTACCGACACCGGGGCACTGTCGGCCCGATAGGGACGGCTCTTCAGGCCGATCGTCGCTTGCACCACAACGTTGTGCAGGCCACGAGCGGCATTCGTTTCGACTTTCAAAGGCACGGTGGCTTCATTCTTATCCGCAGCCACGGTCACGGCCGCGGCCGACACACCACGCGGCAAATTCGCGAGCGCGAGCTTCACTTCGCCGGTCACGCCGGTGGCCCGTTCGAGCTTCACTTTCAACGCGGGACTCTTCCCCTCGGCCGCCACCGTCGCGGCGACGCTCAACGGTCGCACGACCTTCAACGGCACCTCGGTCACGATGGTCTTCGGTTGATTGTTGAACGTCGCGCTCGCCGCGATCTGCAGCGGAATGGTTCCCTCGACGCCGTTGGCAGGTCCGGTCAACTCGATGACTCCCTCGACCTTGCCCTTCTCGATCGTCACATCCTTGGCAGCAAAACCCGCCGGCAACGACGCGAGCTTGAGCGTGATTTTGTCATCGAACTTGTTGAGCTTGGTTACTTTGAGCTTCACGCTGGCGGCACCGGTCAACAACGGCATGACGGCCGGCTGGGCGACTTCGATCTTGAAGAAGTCAGGGGCCGGCGGACCGACGCTGACCATCGCCGTGCCATCGAGCCCGGCCGGGGGAATGCTCAAGCCGTTCAGTTGTGCCCGCAGATGCGCGATCGTGCTGGCGACGGCGCTCACTTCTTGCTTGTCGATCGTCGCTTTGCCCACGATCTTGACCGGATAGAACTTGCCCGGCTCGAGCGTCTCGGGCACCGTGACCGTCAGCAGCGTGTCGTTCTTCGCTTCGGCGATGACGTTGTTCGTGTACTTGGCCCCCTCGGGCAAACCCTCGACCGACAGCGTGATCGGTCCGGTGTAACCACGCCGCGTGGCGACGACCTTGGTCGTGAACGCGCCTCCCTTGGGCGGGTTGAACGGCTCGGGCTCGATCTTTGTCTTGGCATCGACGTCCAACGTCAGGGCAAAGCCCGCCGCGTAGGGGGCGATCTCAACGCGATAAATATGATTCGCACCACCGCGACCAAGCAGTTCCTCGACCACGAGGAAATACGCGCCGTCGGCCGAGCAGTTGAAATCGAGCGTCCCTTCATCCAGACCGACATCGTCGGCCTCGGCCACCTGCGCCCCTTTGGCATCGACGATTCGCAGCAACAAATCGCTCGGCACGCCCAGCGACCGGGTCTTGCCCTGCATCAGGAAGCGCTGACCCTTCTTGGCGTCGAACTTGAAGTAGTCGCGATCTTTGGCCAGATCAAAGCGACCGTTGATCGCGCCGGTCAGTTGCAGGGGCGAAGCCGTTTCGAGCGTGTCGTTCGGCTCGAATTCGACCTGCTCGACCAGGTTGCTGACCGGGACGGAAATCGGCGTCGATGTCTTCCCATTCGGCTTGCGGGCTGCGACCGAGATGTAACTCGCGACGCTGTCGGCAGGCACGGTCACCTCGGCCGACTGATCGGGTTCGCCATCGGCACCGAGCAGCGTCACGCGCGTGATGGCACCCTTTTGAACGGCTGACGGAAAACTGGTGCTGACCAGCGGCAGATCGCCGACTCGCATGCGAAAGCGATGGGCCGCGCTCCCTTGATAACGAATGTCACGCAGCTCGATCAGATACTCGCCCGCCGCGGGCAACACGACCGCACAACGGCTGTCGGCCTCGGTCGCTTCATCGTCATCGCCGAACGCGAGGTCTCGCCCTTGAGCGTCGAGCACGCGGACCACGGGGTCAAGCACCGAGCCTAACCGACGGGCCCAAACATCGATCGCAACGCGCTGACCCGCTTCGCCCCGGAACTTGAAGTAATGATACGACTCGGCCGAGCACGCGCCTTCGACCGCCACGGGGAGTGGCAGTTCCTGAGCCGTGGCGAGCGTCGTGTTGGCCGCCATGGTGAGCGTCGGGCAATCGTCGATCACGAGCGGTCGGACGTTCGAGGCACCGGTGCCGGTTGCGAGCCGAATGGCATACGTGCCGACAGGGGCGTCCTTGGGCGTGGTCACCTTGTAGACGACCTGCGTCTTCACCATGCCGTTCTTGGCGACATCTTTCGACAGCTCGACTTTCGAGCCCGCGGGCAACGAGGTCCACACGGCGGTCGGATTCGTCAAATCGGTGCCGTAGACGGTCACATCGACGGTTTGACCGGGAGCGACCGCGGCCGGCACGAGATGCGTCAGCTTGGGCACTTGGGCCGAGACGGTGTCGATAGCAACGAAGCTGAGGCACAGAGCGACCACACAGCAGAGCCGATTCATGTGGGCCGAGTCCTTATATATGCGGCAGGCGGGATGGCGGGCGGGCAAAAGCAGGCAGGGGACCGTCACGACGGCTGTCAAAGCCAACCGATCGGGAAAAGTCCATCTATGAGGCTAATCGCCAGGAGCCACGGTTGTCAAACCAAATTTGGCGGCAAAATAGGCCCGACCGCGTGGGGGTGGTGCGTTCGACATCGTATCCATCACGCTCCGTCGTGATGGGGAAGTGCGATTGGCGTTCTTAAGGAAGAATAACTCAGCGCAGGGTCTGTCCCAGCGCGCATCACGACGGAGCGTGATGGATACTCTTTTTGAAAAATTTGTGCGCCGCAGCCCGAGCGGGGGTCAAGTGGTGTTCTTGAGTTGGGGGAAAGGCAAAACAATTGACGAACCGTGATTCGTAGTCGGTCTCAGTCCCCCGACTGATCGTCGACAAGATCACGGCTCCGCGGACAATCCACGACCCGGTCTCAGGCCGCGACGCACGGGATCACGCTCGATTTCCTACCTGCGTTTTGCTCCGGACACCTGATCCCGGTTCCGGACGTCAGGGGATTGAACGCGAGTGAGTTGGAATACCCGACGGCTGTGCGACCGTGTCTCGCACAACGTTTTCATGTCGTCGCTGTCACTCACGTTCAAGCGGCTGCAATTCAACTCGTCGTACTCAAGCGATGTTTCACGACCATCGCCAGCTATTCGTTCCGACATTCCGAGCCGTCCGTCTGTTAAGCGATGAACACCCGCGTGTCGTGGATCCAACGACACGCGAGCATCAACGTCAACAAGCCGTCCGGTGAGTTCGGCCAGCGGTCGCAGTCATGTGTCCCAAAGCGGTATAAGCGGGCCGAGTGTGTCGGCGGCGGAATACTCACACCTCGGGGACTTTTTCGTCGCAGCGGCAAGAACACCAACAACGACGAACGTTAACGACCCTCTTCATGACTCGGTTGAATCAGCTTTGCGAACGATAGGCGATCGCGATGAGTGTCGTCCACTCGGAACATGGCCACGTCGAAAAATATTTAGCCCACGGTGAACACACCGTGGGTAAGTAGCGCAATTGACGTTGTGTTTCGGGGCGTGAACCTTAGCGGCGCAAAACCGCAAGCGAAGGACGGAGTACGCAGGCGTGGTGAATCCAGGCATGCGGGACGCGTGAGCGACGTGGAATCAGCGCCCCTCCGCGGCCCAACGTTTCATCAGCTCAATATTCTTCCGCAAACTGTCGAGATCGCGTTTCTGCGAGCCCAGATACTCGGCCATGTCGCTCTCGTACATCGCCGCGGGCTCTGGCTGCTGACCGCGATCGCCGGTCGCGACGAGCCATTGCTCCAACCGCTGACGCATCGCCCGTAGCGTCTCGGCTTGGGCCGGATCCGCCGCCAAATTGCGCGTTTCAAACGGATCACGGGTCAAATCGTACAACTCTTCGGTCGGCCGATGCTCGGCAAACAGCAATTGCTCGGGCAGGCCCGACAGTTGTCCCGAGTCGTGCAACTCGCGCAGTCGCCGCACGGTTGGCTTGCCGTCCTTGTAACGATTCGGCTGCAAGTGCGGCCGGCTGGGCAGGTAGTTGCGGATGTATTTGAACTGAGCCGTACGCACGCTGCGAATTTGATCGACGGTCTCGTCGCAACGATCGCGCGCGGCGAACACCGCTTCACGCGCGGGAAGATCACGCGCACTCAAATCGCGTCCCTGCATCGATGTCGGCCGCGCGATTCCGGCCAACGCCAGCGACGTTGCGGCCAGATCAATGTGCTCCACAAGATCATCGCGCACAGCCTGGGCGGCCCAACCTGGTCCCCGCACCACGAGCGGCACGTGAATCCCTTCGTCGTATAAGAACTGTTTGCCACGGGCATGACTGATGCCATGGTCGGTCATGAAAAACACGACGGTCGAATCGGCAAGCTTCTCGCGTTCGAGTCGATCGAGCACCTCGCCCACCTGCAGATCGGTGTAGCGAACGGCATCGAGATATGCAGCCCAATCACGCCGCAACACGTCGTCTTCTGGATAATAAGGCGGCAACTTCACTCGGGCGGGATCGGTGAGCGTGCCCAAGGCGCGTTGCACCGGGGGCTTGAGTCCGCCACCGTCGCGATGCTTGCCGCCGTGCAGTTGCACTTGGGCAAAAAACGGCTGGCCCGGGCGTCGCGCTGACCAGTCGGGACCGTCGTACATCGCCGGATCCCAAGTAAAGTTGTAGTCGGTCTTCCCCAAGCCCTTGCCCCGCGGCCAACTGGTGATGCAGGTAAAGTACCCGGCGGCGCGAAACAACTCGGGTATCGGCACCACGCCGGTCGGCAGCGTGATCTTTTCCACACCGCGACCGCTGCGATGATGATGGGCGCCGATCGAGGTTTGATACATGCCCGTGATCAACGCACTGCGGCAGGCCGAGCAGACGGGGGCGGTGACAAAGGCTCGGCTAAAACGCGTTCCGGCTGCGGCCAGCGCGTCGACGCGCGGCGTGGCGATCGTCTGCTCGCCATAGCAGCCAAAGTTCGGCGACATGTCGTCAACAATGATCCACAGAATGTTCGGGCGAGTGTCGGCACTGGCCATTCCGCAAGCCATGGCGAACCAGAACGCGACCAACACGCTCCCGATGAGTCGCAAGAACTTTACGATCACAGAGGGCTCCTTCGTCAATCTGTCGACTTAATTTCTGATACGAGGCGGCCTTTAGACCAACTCGCTGATTGTGCCGTCGCACTCGCCACCCTGGAAATTGTCGGGCAATGGCACCTGCATCCGCTCGAACATTGTCGCCCAAAGATTGCCGAGGCGCACGTCTTCCTTAACCAAATGGCCTTGGTGCTTGATGCCAAGCCGCGAGCCGCCGGCGATCATCGTGGGCAAATGGTGATTGTGATGCGCGTTGATCGAGCCGCCGCTGCTGCCGTAGGCCACGAGTGTGTGATCGAGCAACGTCGCGTCCCCTTCCTTGATCGAGCGGAGCTTGTTCAAGAAGTACGCCCAATCCTCGAGGTACCAGATGTCAGCCTGCGTGAACCATTTCAGCTTGTCGGGATCTTCGCCGTGATGCGTCATCTCGTGATAGTTATAGGGGTTGCCCATGTCGCGCCACGAGCCGGTGCCGTCCTGACCATCCATCCGCGGCATGTAAGCGACCACGCGCGTGCTGTCGGTCTGCAAGGCGAGCGCGATCACGTCGTACATCAACCGTTGATAGCGGCGATACTCCAAGCCGCTCTTGTCGGGATCGAGCCCTTGCTCCTTGCCAAACTCGAGCGACGCGACGTTCGGCTTCGGCTTGCGGAGCCAGTCCTTCTCCTCCTGCATGCGACGTTCCAGATCGCGAATGCCGGTCAGATACTCTTCGAGCTTGCGACGATCGTCATTGCCGAGCGAATCGCTCAGCCGCCGCGCCTGCTCACGCAACGAATCGAGCACGCTGGTGCGCCGCACAAACTCGGCTTCACGTTCGTTGAGCGTCGCCGGCGTGTCGGGTCGAAACAGTTGATCGAACAACACATGCGGACGATTCTCCGACGGGATCGGCGTCCCGCTCGCGCTCCACGAGATGGTTTGATCTTGGTTGCCGCCGAAACCGGTGCCCCGTTTCACGCCGAGCGTCAGCGACGGAAACCGCGTCGCTTTCCCGACAGCCGCGGCCAGTTCCTGATCGCATGAGACCCGCAACTTCGCACCGGCGCTGCGCGTGTTCGTGCCGGTCAGAAACGTGCGATCACCGATATGCCCGCCGGAGTGGGTCAGCTTGAGGCCCGAGATCACGGTGATGTCGTTCCTCAACGCCGCGAGCGGTTTCAAGATTGGCGACAGCGTGTAGTCACGCCCCGTGTCGGCCGGCGTAAAATCTCGGCCGTTGATACCGAGTCCGTAGAAACTAAAGATCGCGCGGCGCGGCGTTTCCGACTCGCTGATCGAGCCCGCCTTGGTGATCGCATCCGCTTGCACGCTCATCGCGTCCAAGAGCGGAAGCGCGAGCGTGACACCGGCCCCCTTCAAGAATGTGCGGCGCGGCAAGGGCTCATACTTCTTTCGGATGTGCATGGCTGCTTTCCTATTTAGTCGTGAACGGTTCGCAACTTGCAATCGCATGAATTAGCGAACGAATGCGGTAGTCATTGGTCTTGAGGGTCGTGACGAGAGCGTCGAGCGTTTCGTGATCGGTATACCCCACCGGTCGACCGAGCGCGTAGGTCAACAGCTTCGTGCTGAATGCTCGGGCAAACTTGTCGCGATCGGCCAGCAAACCCGCCTTGTACTCGGCGAGCGTGGTGAACTTGCGGCCGTCGGGGAAACTGCCGCTCACGTCGAGCACCGGTCCGCTGCGACCTTGGTAACCTTCGCCGTTAAAACGCTCGCGCCACTGCCCGATCGCGTCGTAGTTTTCGAGCGCGATGCCGAACGGATCGAGCTTCGCATGGCACGATGCACAGACCTCGTCGCGGCGATGCAGCTCGAGGCGTTCGCGAACGGTCAAATTCTTTCCCGAGGTGTTGGGCTGAATCTCGCCCGCGTTCGGCGGTGGGTTGTTCGGCGGATCGCCCAGCAATTCGCGCAAGACCCAGGTGCCGCGGCGCATCGGCAACGTGCGGGTGCCATCGGCCAGCAAGGTCATCAAGCCCGCCATGCCTAACACGCCGCCCCGATGCTGCTCGGGCGTGATCGACACGCGACGGAACTCGGTCCCCGTCACGCCCTCGATGCCGTAATGCCGCGCGAGGCGATCGTTGATCGTGACAAAGTCGCTGTCGATGAACGACGTGATCGGCAGGTTCTCGTTGAGCACTGCGGTGAAAAACGCGAACGGCTCTTGCTTCGAGGCCGCCTCGAGCGCCTTGTCGTACTCGCGATACTCGGCCGCGGGTTGAACCGAGCCGTACTCACGCACCGCGAGCCACTGTCCGGCGAAGTTCGTGACGAGCTGACTCGCTTTCGGATCGGCGAGCAAACGCTCGATCTGAGTCTTGAGCACGGTCCGATCGCGCAGCTTGCCCGCGGCGGCGAGCGCGAACAACTCGTCATCCGGCATCGAACTCCACAGAAAGTACGACAACCGTGTCGCCAACTCGTAATCGTTCAATGGTCGACGCGCGGCCTGTTCGCCGGTGGGTTCACTGATGAACAAGAAGTCCGGCGAGCACAGCACCCATTGCAGCCCGGTCCGCATCGACTCAAGAAACGACTGCTGACTGACGTTCTGGGCCCGTTTGACGACCGCGAGCGCCGCGTCGACTTCTGCGGCAGTGACCGGCCGGCGATAAGCCCGCGGCAGAAATTTCTCGAACACCTCGCGAATGTACGTCTCGCCTTGGCGTTCGTCACCCGCGAACAGCAGCGACTTATGACTCGCGGGGGGCCACTCTTTCTGCACCGGCCCTTCGATCTCGATCGACTCCAAGAGCAACCGCGGCAGCTTGTCGGTCTCGAACTCGGGGTTGTAGATCTTCGACACGCCCGTCCAGGCGTTCATCTCTTTCTCAAGGCCGTCACGCTCACGCTTGAGTGCGTCCATTTCGGCGGTCGGGGCTCGGCGTGTGGCGGCTTGTTCCATCCGACCGCGGAGATTGGTCCATTTCGAGAACAGCTTCTGGTACTCGGGCTCGGTGATCACGGCTTTCGGCGTGTGATTCCACAGCAGCGTGAAGACCTGCGGCCCTTTCACCTCGCCATTCACCGGGCCACGCAAGAACAGCACCACTTCGGTGACGCCCGAGGGATCGACGTCGGCCACATGCTCGACCTGGATCGGCGAGTTGATCGCATAATGCAGGCGAAACTGGTTTGGCTCGGTCCGCGAGCGATTGTCGACCTTGCCGTGAATGCGGAAGCGATAGTAACCATCCTGCGTCACGACCTGTGCGATGGCGAAATGCTCGATGACACCCCATCGGTCCAATTCGCGACGATACGTGGGGCCACCCTGGATGTACTCGATATGCGTCGGGTGAATGAACCGCTCGGCCGCTCCACGGGGGATCGTGTGCTTGAAGCCGGGAAACACCTCGACCTGAGGCGGCGGAGGCCGCAGGCGTTGATAATCGAACTTGTTGTGCAGCCGGTTCATCTTCGGCGGCTCGTCGACGATCGCCCGGGCCACGATCTTCGCCGCGACATTCAAACTCCGCTCGATCTGCGTTTGATCGAAGTACAACGCCACGCCGAGTCGGTCGAACCCCTCGGCCGCACCGTCGGCAGGCAGATCCTCGATCAACGGCCGCACGATGTTCTCGTCGAGCTTGAGCAGATCGCGCACCGTGTTGGCGTATTCATCGCGATTCAGTCGCCGCATGGGGATCCGCCCACCGGCTTGCTTCGCGGCTTGATCGACACCGCGCAGCTGAGCGTTCACCCAACCGGTAAAGGCCGCGAGTTGTTTGGCATCTGGCTGGGGACTGCCGTCGGGCGGCATCTCACCGACATTGATCCGGTCGAGCAGTTCCTTCCAATGCTCGGCCACGGTCGGAGCGTTAAAGTCGGTGCCAATCAAATCGACCCGATAGCCGGCCTTCGCTTTTTGCTCGCCGTGGCAGCTCAAGCAATGCTGCGCGATGAACGGTTTCGCGATCGACTCGTAACCCTCGGGCAATGCGGCGGAAGCCCACGGGCAATGCAGAACCGTTGCCGCGAGCAAAAGCAGATAACACGACAACCGTAGAGCACGGACTCGCATGGCGGGATGTCTCGAGGCAGGGAGCGATGCGGCGGGAGTTCGTTTATCGTACCAACTCGGCGAACCGTTGGCGAATTTCACCCGTTGGGCACGCGTCCCGCCCAATTGTTCTTGTAGCCGAATTCACCAGAATTCGGGCGAGCTGTGGCATGGCCGCAACCCGAACTCTGTCGAGTTCGGCTACGAAAGAAGGCTGGGAAGTTCGGCTACGAGAAGGTTCGCCAATCGTCCGCAACTACCGCAGCGAGACGTCGCCCGTCGTGGAGACCCAAGGCACGCGAGACGCGTGCCCAACGGGTTTGATCCGGGCGGCGAGCATCACGCCGATGCCAACCGCTCCGGGGACCAAGTATCGCAGCGAGGTCAACAGCCCGACGACGGCCATCGTCGCGGCGGGAGCGGTGTCGGCGTACAGATAAACCAGCGCCGAGTCCCGTGTCCCCACGCCACAAAACGTGCCGGGCACGAGACCCGCGAAGAGCGCGAGCGGGGCCCGAACGAGTGTCGTCGCCAAGGCGGAATCCACGCCGGCTGCCTGCAGAAAGGCGTGCATTTGGAACAAGTGCAGACACCACAGTCCAACGGTCGACAACAGCACCGGCAGCCAGCGCTCTCCGGCCGGAACCCGTCGATCGCGGAGCATCACCCCGCCGACTGTTAACAACACCAACAGACTGGTGACTGCCGCTTGCAAGCCGCCCAAGCCCAAGGCCATGCAGACAAACAGACACGCGACGTCGCCCAGCTTTTCGATCACGACGCGACCGGCGACTTGAGTGCGCTCGGTGGTCGATAGACCCTCGACGAGCGCCGCCTTGGAAAAATCGCCCCCCTTGGCGGGCACGATCAGATTCATGGCGTTGGCCAAGAGCGTGTGTCGCAGCGAATCGCCGAGCGTGAGTTGAGTAAGCGGCGCGATGAGCTTTTGCCACCGCCACGCCGAGACGATCGTCTGCGGCACGAAGAGCAACAGCGACGCGACGAGCCAGGCGCGATCGAGCTTCGTCGCCTCGGCAAGCACGTCGGTCCAGTTCGCCGCGCGGATCAACGCCACGAGCAACACGGCCGACACCGCGAGCTTGACGATCCGCACGACGATACCTCGGTTCATCACCACTGGCGCACCACCGTCACATGTCGGTCACGATTCAAGGTCGCCACATGTTCGTCGAGCGATGTCCAGCTTTGCAGGACCGAGTCTTGATACACGCCCGAGGCCGCGACATACGCCGCTTCAAGATCGCTGCTGATACTCATCCGCCGGACCATGATGTGTGGCTCGTCGAGCGTGATGCGGTCCGTGATCCGCAAACTCGGCGTGCCGTCGAGTAGTTCGACGGTGCGGCTCAACGTGACCGGCGTGCGACGGCGACCGGTGATGACCCGGCGCTGCAGCACGCGGCGCACCAGATCGCGGCACCACCGGCCGACCGTGATCATGCCGAGATGCAGCACCGCTTGCTTGAGCGGCGTGGCGGTTTCAAATTTGACAAAATTGAGCGGCCCGGTGACGGTGATTGCGGCGCGAGTGCCGGTCGCGGGGTCTGCGCTCAATCGCTGCACATCGCGGGTCAGATCGTGCAGTTGCGACACGGCCGCGCGGCCGTCGGTGGTTTCGAGCACCAGGCCGGTGTCGGTCGTCAGCAGTCGGTCGCCGACGAAATGCTTGACGACTCCCCCGCGCGCGGCCGACACGACGGTGTGCCGTTGTGCCGTTCGATCGACGAGCAGCTGCGCATGTGGCAGGTACGTGGGCTCAACGCCTTCGTCACCCGCAGCAATTTCCGGCCGATCGGGCGACCAATCGAGATACGCTTCGAGCAGATTGCCGAGGCGGTGGACATACATGCGGTCGTCGGCGAAATACGCCTGTCGGCCGGCAGCGAGCGACGCGAGAAAACCATCGGCCAAGTCGGCGGCTGCGGCGGAACGATGAGCCAGCAGCTCGCAGCCATGCGGATAGAAATGGTACGTGCCGCGACTGCCGTACTCGCCGCCGTAACTGCCGTCGGGATGCAAGAACCGCCGCGCGAACGTGACCGCCCGCTGCAACGGTTCGTCGAGCAACGTGTCGCCGGTTAAGGCGCGGAGCTTGGCGAGACAGTCGATCGTGACGGTCTGATAGCCCGGGTCGGCACCGCCATACTCGTTGAACCAACCTTCGTCCGACTGCCAACCGAGCACCTGCCCCAGCTTGCGGCGCGACGCGACTCGAAACTGCTCATCGCCGGTCAGACGTGCGACTCGTTCGAGAGCGAGCGCGGCGAGGGCATGATGGTTCGCTAGCGTACCACTCTCGCCATGCTCGATGATCCATGCCGCCCGCTTGCGCAAGGACTCGACGATCGCACGATCGTTGATCGCGAGCAAGCGGCACGCCTCGGCCGCGGCGTTAAGCGAAAAGACCGCTGCGCCCAGGGCACGCTCATAAGGATAATAATCGTCGCACGAGCCATCGGCATGCGCCGCTCGGGCCGAGAATTGCAGGCCCGCCACGATCCATTCGCGCAATCGCGGCGCACGATGCCAGCGATTGCCGGGCAACTCGTGCGTGTAAATCAACGCCAGCGGCAGAACCGCCTCTTGATACATCTCGCTCGGAAACGCGGCCGTGCGATAGTGCCAGAACTGCCGATCAAACGAGCCATGCGTGGCGCGGAACGGATTGCGATCGAGACTGCCGATCAGACGCGGGATGTCGGCCAGGGCCGTGGTCAGGTAATGGTCGCGGAGTTGCGGCGAACGAGCGCGGAGCGGGGAGGAAGTGCGGAGTTCGGAGGAAGTGCGGAATGAGGGAGCAGTGTGCGCGATGGTCATCGATCAACCTCAATCTTCTTCTTCACCAACCACTCACCACCAGCCACCAACCACTTTCCCGCTACCTGCGATGATGCGCCACGACGACCTCGGCCAACATGCCGAACATGCAGGTCAAAAAGCCCGCGGTGAACACGACGATGTCCGACTCCTGCATGCTGCCGGTCGCGGTGAAACTCCACACGCTCTTGGCCATGCCGAGCAGAATGACGAGCGCCGCGAGGGGCATGAACACTTTCAACGGGCGGACGTAAAGCACGATGCGGAACACGGTGCTCAGATAGGCGGCGGTGTCTTTGAGCGGATGAAACTTGCTGACGCCGATCCGTTTGCGGTAGTCGATCGGCACGTACTTCACGGCGTAGCCGTTGGTCAAAAACGCCAGCGTCATCGTCGTCACACAGCTGAACCCGTCGGGCACGACCCACAGCCAAGGGACCATCACGTCGCGACGAAACGCCTTGAGCCCGGTGTTGAGGTCGGGGATTTTGCAGCCGGTGAGGTAACACGCCAGTTGTCGGATCAACCACTTGGCCGGACCACGGAGCCAGGGGAGTGTCCCTTGTTCGCTGGTGCGTGCGCCATTGACTTGATCGTATTGCGGAAAATGGGCGAGCAGCCGGGGAATTTCCTTCGCCGGGTACGTGCCGTCGGCATCGAGCATCACGACGATCTCGCCGCGAGCTTCGCGGACACCGATCTTGCGCGCGAAACCTGCGCCGCGATTTTCGGTCCGGCGAATCACACGCACAGGAAATCGCCAACATTCGGCGGCGAATTGCTCGGCCAAGTCGGGCGTCGCATCGGTCGAACCATCGTCGACGATCAGAATCTCGCACGAGTACGGCTCGTCGCTCATCGCCGCGACCACTTCGGCAAGCACAGCGCGGATCGCACGTTGCTCGTTGAACGTCGGCATCAGGATCGTCACCTGCGGCCGGCTCGCGGCATCGGTCTGGGTCGGCACGACGGTCGTGGCTAGCGACATCGAGCGAATCGTATTCAACGGCAAACGAGCATCATCCATGATCGACTATCCCAAAGTATCCATCACGCTCCGCGTGATGAGCTTTCTTAACGAATGTGGCATTCCCAGCGGGACTCATCAGCGCACCATCGGCACGCGCGACAGCACGACCACACGATCGCCCGGATCGGGCAGCAACGCCGGATCGACACGTTGAAAACCAAGCGTGTGACCGGACTCGATGAGTTTGGTGAAGTCGCGAATCCGCGGCACGCCGTTCGCCACGACGATCAACTCGGGCTGGTTCGTGTTGACGAGATCGACCATCGCCTGGCCGGCGACGCCGCGCGGCGGCTCCCAATAGTACGCCTGAGCGTAATAGCTGATGATGGCCAGTTGCTCGTCGAGGCCGAAGATCACGCGACGCTCGCCGTAGCGCAGCCGAATCCAATCGCCGAGTTCGGCACTCATTTCGCGACTTTGATAGCGGGTCGACAACGCATCGGCCCAGCCGAAACAAGACAAAATGAACAGCGAACTGGCAACGAGCACCCACGGCCGGGTCGCAACGCGCAACGGCTGCCAACGCAAGAGCCGCGGCCAATACGCTCCCAGTGCCATGAACGCGAGCCGCGTTTTATGCGCCAAGCTGATGAGCCCGAGCGCCGCGCCGCGAGTCGACAGCAACACGATCGACATCACATAGCGGCCGCTGGCTTGCTGCGTGAACCACAGATGCACCCAAATGCCGGCCACGACGAGCAAGCCGACGATTAACGATGGCAGTTGATCGCGTCTTAAGAACACGCGCCACCAGGCGAGCGAGCCGCCGAGCAGCAGCAGGCCGAAGAACGGCGTCAGGCCGCGTTCGATGGTGTGAGCGAATGTCCAGAACACGGTCGGTTTTGCTTTGCGTTTGGCGCCCACGGGCACCGGCTCGATCGCTTCGAGCGTGTTGGTCGGAGTCGAGGCAGCGACGGCGGGAGCGGCAGTCGTGCGGCGTGTCAGCGATTTGGCCCACTGCTCGACGCGTTTGAGCGGCTCAAGCCGGAGCAGACTGGCGGAGCTTTCGTGATGCAGCCACAGCAGATTCACGACCACGAGCAAGGCCGGCAGTGCGAGCGGACAAGCGATCGCACCGCACACGAGTTTCCAACGTTGTTCGCTGAGCGCGAGCAGTCGCATGCCGGTCCACAGCACGAGCGGCACGAGCAGAAACAGTCCCTCGAAGCGCGTCAGTGCACTAGCCGTGACTGCCAAGCCCGCCAGCAAAAACCAGCCGATACGTACCTCGGCCACGGCCCGCCACAGTAGATACAGCGAGAGCGTGAACGTGAACCAGAACGTCGGCTCGCGCACGACCTCGGGACTCCACTCGATCATCTCGGGATGCACGGCATACAGCAAACAGGCGACGGTCGCCACGCGCTCGTCGAACTGCCGTCGCACCCAACCAAACAGCGGCAACACGACGAGCGTCGACATCGTGACGCCCCAGACTTTGGCTGCGACTTCGTAGCCGAGCCCCAGCTTGTGCAGCGCCGCGAGGACGACCGGAAAGATGTTGAACTGCATGTTCAACGCATGACTGATGTCGCCCCGTTCGAGCGCTTCGGCGAGCGCGACGTAATACGCGCCGTCGGAGCAAATCACGGCCAGACGAAACGCCATCAGCATTCGCGGGATCAACGTCACGATCACGATCGCCAGCAGCAACCAACCCACGCGCGGCAACTCACGCCGCTCGGGCTGAGCCACAGCGAGACGATTCGGAAAATCACTCACGCGCGGCGGCGTGCCTGCCAGCAGATCGCTGACACGCGTGGCGAACGTCGTCGTTGGTTGGGCAGGTCGTAACATCCGTGTGGACCGCGAGGCACGTCGAGTGCAGTGAACCGCGGCGCACGCTGAACATTCCTTGAAACAGTGTGCCGCCGCAGCCAGCAAGATATACGCGAAACACCCGGTTTAGGGATAGAGCAATCAGCGCCACGACTGCCGCGACAGAGATGCTAGCGTGGGTGGGGTGTGTCGCACGCTCGGAACGGGGCTCGGCGGAATGACGAATGTCGAAGTTGGAATGCCGAAGGAATGTCGAAGCTCAAATGACGAATGAGTTCCCCGCTTCGTCCTTGGTCATTCAGGATTCGTCATTCGTTCGACATTTGAATTTCGACATTCGTCATTCGCCTCTCGCCGGTTACTGGCCAGTCACTTCACCCGCGTTCCATTTCCAACACCGGTTCGATATTGGCAGCTTTTTCACCTTCTGATACGGTATCCGCCTACTCGCAGCCAAGGAGGGTTGCGAGTTGAGCACGTTGTCGCTTGGTCGCGTGTTATCGAACGTCGAGACACCTGCGAGAACCGACCGACGACGAGGCCGACAGGGTAAGGAGGCCGAGAATGACCGCATCGCTCCCCGCTACCGCTCGTTTGCAAATCCGGTGGATGATCCGCCGCGACATGGCCGAGGTGATCGACATCGAAGCCGAGAACTTCGAGTTCCCTTGGTCCGAAGATGAATTCATTCGTTGTCTGCGGCAACGCAACTGCATCGGCATGGTCGCCGATCTCGACGATCAAGTCGTTGGCTTCATGATCTATGAGTTGCACAAGACGCGGTTGCACATCTTGAACTTTGGCGTCGCCAAGAAATGGCATCGGCACGGGCTCGGCTCGCGGATGGTGCAAAAGTTGGCCGCCAAACTCTCGACCCAACGCCGCACGCGGATCACGCTCGAAGTGCGCGAGACGAATCTCGCCGCGCAGTGTTTCTTCCGCAATCAAGGGTTCCGCGCGGTGAACGTGTTGCGCGACTTCTACGAAGACACGACCGAAGACGCGTACTTGATGCAGTACCGTTATCGCGGCAGTGAACTCGAAGTTGCCACGAGCGAAGAGACGCAACGGCTCGCCGGTTAATCACGACTCGGCGAGAAACGTGCGTAGCGCGTCGTTCACGGCCGTGGGATTCTCCATCGGTGCCATGTGACCGGCGTTGGGAATCTCGACGAGTTTTGCGCCGGGAATCTGCTCGGCGATCGTGCGCATCTCGGCCAGCGGCGAGATCGCGTCGTGCGTGCCGCACAGGATCAGGGTCGGTACGCTCAGCTGCGGCAACTCGCCGGTCACATCCGGCCGCTCGGCCATGCCACGCTGGGCTGCCGCCACACCCTCAGGCGCGGCGTGCAGAATCATTTGCCGCACGGCATCCACAACCTGGGGCAACTGCTCGGCCGTCGTCGGAGCAAACAACTTCGGCAGCATCGCCTCGGCTACCGACTCGGTGCCATGCTTCAGCACGATCTCGGCCATCTTGAGCCGCGTTTCGACTCCTTGCGGCGTATCGGCGACGGCGCGTGAATCGCACACGACGAGCCGCCGCAACTTGGCCGGATGCCGCAGGGCAAACTGCCACGCGACGTAACCGCCCATCGACAGACCGACGAACGTCACGGGCTCGTCGACTCCGAGCGTCTCGAGAATCGCGGCGCAGTCGTCGGCCATGTCGGCCATGGTGACTTTGCCCGGGGTCACGGTGCTGCGACCGAAGCCACGCAGGTCGGGAGCGATGACGCGATGCGAATCGGCGAGGCCCGCGAGTTGAGCGTCCCACATCGAGTGATCGAGCGGGAATCCGTGAGCGAACACGATCGGCGAGCCTTGTCCGCGATCCTCGACGGCAAAGGTCGCTTGAAGGGCGGCAATCATTTTCATGACGGTAGCTCTCGGAACCTCAAGAACCAGATGCCGTCAGTTTACTCGATTGCCGCCATCGTGTTTGGCGAATTTGCTGACTTCGCCACCATGACTGCCAGCGAGAGCGTCATCTGCCCATGCTGGAAAGATGCCATGGCCGGCGGCACGGGGGTTGTTGCAGTGCCCCGGGATCGCTACACCCAAGTTCCTTTGAACTTGAGTTGATACGTCGGCGAGTTGAGATTGCGACGATTAGTGCCGCCGAGGGTGCCGTTGGCGTTGACCGTGTCGAAGCCGATGGCCCGGGCGGTGCGACCGTTGGCATAGATCAACTCGGCAGTCGCGGCGAAGGCGTTGAGCGTGTCGCTACCGGTCGAGTCTTGCAGCGTGGCGGTATCGGTGCCCGCACCGGCATTGACGATCACGGTGCGGAAGCCGGTCGCTTGCTGCAAGGTTGTGGGGGTGACGAGCACCGAGTAATTGGCGATCGAGGTGAGTCGGTCGTTGCCGCTGCTGCCGTTGAGTGTGGCGGTATCGAAGCCGCCGAAGTAGTTGAAGGCGTAAACCCGGTCGTAGCTGTTGGCGATGTTGTTGAACACACCGGAGCGCGTGTAACGGAAACTCGTGTCGCTGGCGGTGAAGGTATCGACACCCGTGGTGTCGTACATCACAGCAATGTCGAGCCCGCCGTTACCGGCGATCGTGAGCGTCTTGAAGCTATCGAAGTATTGCACGGTCGAGGCGGTGTTGACGAACGTGTAGAAGGCGAGCGCCGTCATGGTCTCGTCGAGCGCCGAACCGCTGTAGGTTGCGGTGTCGGTGCCTCCCATGCCGTAGGCGTAGACCCGTTTGAAATTGTTGCCGATCAACAGTTGCGATCCCACCGGCATGCGGGCCTGCGTGGGCGTTGCGACATAGGCTTGGACGCCAGTGTTTCCATAGATGAACAAGTTGTCGTCGTTG
>JAEUIL010000137.1 GCA_016794255.1 Planctomycetaceae bacterium
CGGCCTGGGAGGCAACTCTCGGGCCGGTTTTTTTGTTGCTGTTGGCACCGCTGAGTAGCGTCTTTAATTAGCCCAAGCCTTCAGGCCGGGGAATCGCGAATTCGAATTCTGATAAAGCTGTGTGCCATGGCCACGTCCGCGTGGCCATGCTGGGTGAGAGAATGCATCTCCAGAAAGACGTGGACATGGCACACCTATAAGCCCGGCGTAGTTTCTTGCTCCGCTCGATCACCCAAGTTACGCTTGACGCCAGTTCTGCGGTTGCAGCATTCGTTCGCACTCTTGCTCCACGTGCTCTATGAACCATTTGCTTCGCGTTGCCTTGGCCGTGACCTTCTGTCTGAACTGGGGTACTCGCGCGCACAGCGCCGACTGGCCCCAGTACCGCGGTCCCAACCGCGACGATGTTTCGACCGAGACCGGCTTGCTATCCGCGTGGCCCGAGGGGGGGCCAAAGCTGTTGTGGACCTTCCGCGACGCGGGGATCGGCTACTCGGGCGTGGCCATCGTCGGTGATCGTCTTTACACGCTCGGCGACCGTGGCGAGCAAGAGTTCCTCATCGCGGTCGATGTGAAAAATGCCACCGACGGCTCCGTGAAAGCGGTGTGGTCGGTCGAGATCGGCGCGAAGTTCGACTTCAAAGGGAATCAATGGAGCGCGGGCCCCAGCGCTACGCCGACCGTCGACGGCGATCGGATCTATGCTCTGAGCGGCAACGGCGATCTGGTGTGCGTCAACACGGCAGGCAAAGAAGTCTGGCGTAAGCATCTGCCGACCGATTTGCAGGCTCAGGTGAACCCCATCGGCGGCGGGCCGAAAAATCTTGGCTGGGGCTTCACTTGGTCGCCGCTGGTCGATGGCGAACGACTCATCTGCACCGTGGGTGGACCGCTGGGGACTGTGGCCGCGTTGAACAAACAGACTGGCGAAGTCGTGTGGCGGAGCACGGAACTAACCGAGCAAGCAGCCTACACCTCGCCGATACTCGCCGAGTTCGACGGCGTGCGGCAATACATCGTGCTCACCAATCAAGGCTTGCGTGGCATCGCCGCCGCCGACGGCAAGCTGCTCTGGAAACACGATCATCGACTCGGCACCGAGGTCGTCAGCTCGCCCATCATTCACGGCTCGTTGGTGCATATCACGGTTGGCACCGCCAATGGCAATGACATCGTCGAAGTCAAACGCGATGGCGATAAATTTGTCGTTGAAGAACTCTACTCGGGCAACAATCTCTCGAACCATCACGGCAACGTCGTGCGGGTCGGCGACTATGTGTATGGCTCCGGCGCGCGGCAAGGCTTCGGTTGTCAGAAGCTCCCCTCCGGCGAGCTTGCCTGGACGGAACGCAAGATTCCCACCGGCTCGATGACCTATGCCGATGGCAAACTCTTCTGTTACGGCGAAGGGGACGGCACGTTGCACCTGCTCGAAGCGAACCCGACGGCCTGCAATATTTTGGGCAAAGCCAAGATTCCCACCGCGTCGACGAATCGCAAGCCGAGCGGCAAGATCTGGACGCCACCGGTCGTCTCCGGTGGTCGTCTGTTCGTCCGCGATCAAGAGTTGATCTTTTGCTACGATGTGAAACAGTAGCCGAGCTCATCCCGTCCCCGCGATACTTTATGGCAGCGCATGACGATTCCCCCGACATTCGACCACGTCATCTGCGCTCGCGGCTCGATATCGACGGCGACCAGCTCACGCTCGACTTCGGGTCCGGCGGACTGTGGGGCGTCGGTTGCTTTCTGGCCTTCTGGCTCTGCGGTTGGACCGTGGGCTGCGTGGTGTTGCTGTACAAAGTGATCACCGAACCGCGCGTCGAATACTTGTTCTTCGGCACGCCGTTCTGGGCCAGTTGGTTTGCCGTTGCCGGCTTTCTGCTGTACATGCTCTTTCATCGTGAGCGTTTGCTGCTCAACGCCGACGGCCTCCGCAAAGAATCGCGCCTCTTGGGATTCGGTCGTTGGCAGCAAATTGCGTTGCACGAGGTCCTCGGTTTTCACGAACGCTACAAGTCCGATAACGAAGGGACCACGACCCGATGGATCGAGGTGCAAACTCGCGGTCGACCACTCAAGATCGCCGAGTCGCTCGCCGAGTCCGAACGTCATTGGATCATCGGACGTTTGCGACGACACTTGGACGAGCTCCGCCAGCGTTACGCATCCTCGCGGCCTGCGTGGCTCGTCGAGCGCGATCAGGTCCCGACCGTCAACGACAAATTTCGCGAAGCTCACACGCTCCCCCCGGGCATCGAGCCGCCGAGCGATAACGCGTGGTACCGAACCGACGAGTTCGATGCGATTCTGCTCACCAATCATGGCCATTGGTCGTGGACGAGCGTGTTTCTGTTGCTGTTCTTAAACCTGTTTTGGAACGGCATTGTCTCACTCTTCGTTGGCAAGGGCTTGGGCCTCTTTCCGGAAGGGGGCGATTTCGGCAACCAGGGCGTGGAAGTCATGTTGCTGTTGTTCATGATTCCGTTCGTCGTGATTGGCTTGCTAATGATGGCCGGTCTGCTCTTCTGTTTGCTCGAACCTGGGCGATTGAGCCGCTGGTCCATCGGGCGAAACGAGGTGCAGTTTCAATTGACGTGGTTCGGAATCGGGCCCCGCCGCAGCTTTGCGATCTTGCCGGGTAGCCGCCTCGTGATCGAACGGCTCGATGATGCGGCGAGTGGTGCGTTCAAGCTGCGCAGCTGGATCTATGTTTATCACCTGGGACAAAATGAGTTGCCCGTGCGTTATCGGCTGGTGATCGCCGGAGCCGACGCGACCGAAACATGCGCCATCGAAGCGCTCAGCCTGGGCGAGGCCGAGTGGTTAGCCTCGCTGATCTACCACGAACGGGGTGAGTGGTTTCGCTAGGATTTCGCGGGGAAAACAGCGCGGTTCGCCCATCGAGCCGCGGCGACTAGAATGGAGAGAGTTTCCCCGCAGTCCCGGATGCTAACCATGCGAAACAC
>JAEUIL010000155.1 GCA_016794255.1 Planctomycetaceae bacterium
GAGACGCTCGTGCCCGCCAGTAATAAGCCGCTGCAGCTACTGACGCACGGCGATTCACTCCGATCCGTCCACGGCGTCAGCTACACGCGGTTGTGGAACCAGGAGTTGGTTCAAATCCTGCAGGAGTTCGCCGTCGATTTCACGCCCCCGCAAGCAGGCATGAACGGCGCGACCGGCCTCTACGCCGGCGAGCAGGATCTGTTCGCGTTTATGATCGATCCGACCGGATGGACGGAGATCGACGGGGAGGCGTTCGCCCCCGGCTTCTTCGTCTGGAACAGCGAAGTCGGGAAGCGAAGTCTGGGGGTCTCGACGTTCTGGTTTCAGAAGGTGTGCCAAAACCACATCGTCTGGGATGCCGTCGAGGTCGTGGAATTCTCCCGCAAGCACACCGCAAAGGTGCACGAATCGCTCGCCGAAGTCCGCAGGGCCATCGAGCAGCTCATCACCAAACGAGACGAACGCAAGGACGGTTTCGCCCGGGCGATCCGCAAGGCGATGGGGGAGACCCTCGGCACCGACGCCGAGGAGGTGGGGAAGGTACTGGCGAAGCAGGGGATTTCCCGGCAACTCGCCACGAAGGCACTGCAATTGGCCCGCGAGCAGGGGGCGTTCACGATCTTCTCCTTGGTCGACGCGCTGACGCGTATCTCTCAAGAAACGGAATTCGCGGGAGATCGGCTTGCCGCGGATGAATCGGCGGCGAAGCTGTTGTCGCTTGCTGTCTGAAGAGAGAATGGAACGGCGATTTCGCCGGCCCCAGGCATGATGCTTGGGGCTTTTCGTTACCTCGAAAAAAGAGATGCTGTGTCGCGCGGACAGAGCATCTCTCGAACCACGGGCATCCGTTCCGATCAGATCGCTACGTCGGCTTCCATGCTTTCCACATACTCCATCGCCAGCTGCATGACGCGAACGGCGGCGGGCATGTCCGACAGTTGGAAACTGGTCGTGCTTTGCCACTTATCTTCGTCATCCAAGTAGCGGCGCTGCAGGCTGACGCTACGGACCGTCTTCGGCTGCCCTTGGCCGTTCTTCGGCTCAATGGTGTTTTTGAAGACGGACGCGTTCACGAGACCGATGCGAAAAACCTTCTCGGGCGAATTGGCGGCCATAACGGATGCTCCCATATACCGAACGAACGAACCGCTTGCGCGGGATCTGGCACCGTGCCAGATATTCGATCTTGCCACCGGTCCGAATGCCCGTGCAAGGACAACGGCGTGACGAAAGGGCGGCATGTCGTGCTGATGCATACTCGATCCGCTCGCGCACGACCGCGTGTTTCGGTATGCTCCGGTCGATGGACCGCCCGATTCTAAAGCAGCAGGAAATCCCCTACGACCATCCCGACTCGCGGTACATGTTCCTGCCCACGGCCGAGAAACCGTTTGTGGCAACGCGACCGGCGATTGCTCTGTATCAGCAGGAAACGATTCTGGCCTGCCTTCGCCTGCTCCGTGACATGGCGGATCGCTACCAAGGACTCGACTATCTCCAGGTCTTCGAGGATCCGGACAAAGAGGAAGCCCTCTGGTTCATCGAAGACGACACCGGTGGCGCGATCACGGCGCTGTTGCCGTCGGATTACTGATATCCGGCACACACGGTGCCCGTGTCGATCGGCTTGCGCTCGGACTCGGTTGCGCTATACTTCGTCTAACCCACTTTAGATGAAGTGAA
>JAEUIL010000186.1 GCA_016794255.1 Planctomycetaceae bacterium
GAGTAAGTGAGTAGGTGAGTAAGTTGTCACACTTACTCACCTACTCACGTACTCACCTCTCCTTTTCACGCTTGGTTTCTCGTAATCACCGGGAAGTTGTGCCGCTCGCCGCGACCTTGCAGCGGATAGTCTTTCCGCAACGGGTACGACGTGAACTCATCGGGCAACAGGATGCGGCGATGATCGGGATGGCCCGCGAAGGTGATGCCGAACATGTCGTACACCTCGCGCTCCATCCAATTCGCCCCTTCCCACAACGGCACGACCGACGCCACGGTCGGATCCGGGTCGTTCACAAACACACGCACCGTCAACCGCTCGTTGGTCGTCGTATTGGCCAGCAAGTACACGAGCCCAAACCGATCGGTCGCATGGCGATAATTCAAATAATCGACACAGGTCACATCGACGAGCAGGTCGAAGCCGTGCTTCTCTTTGCACGTCTTGAGCACATCAAACGCCTGCTCGCGCGGAGCCACGACGCGCAGCTGACCACGGAACTCGCTCTCGGCAAGCTGCGGAAACTGCTGTTTCAAGGCGGCGATCGTTTCGGGCTTGGCGATCATAGGTTCCTACGCATTCACACGCGCGGTGGTGCTGATGACGGGCAACTCGACCAGCGCTCGCTTGCGTTGCTGACGCGCGGCGGTCTCGAACTCGCGACCCGTGATGGTCCCCTCACGCTGAATTTTGTCCTGCAAATCGATGATCGCTTGGATCAACTGTTCGGGCCGCGGCGGACAGCCGGGGACGTACATGTCGACCGGAATGAAACGGTCGATACCCTGGACCACGCTGTACGTGTCGAACACGCCGCCGGTCGAGGCACACGCCCCCATCGAGATGCACCACTTGGGCTCGTTCATCTGCGACCAGATGCGTTGCAACACGGGCAACATCTTCATCACCACGCGACCTGCCACGATCATCAGATCGCACTGCCGCGGACTGAAGCGGAACACCTCGGCGCCAAACCGAGCCAAGTCGTGCTTGCTTGCACCGGTGGCCATCAATTCAATGCCACAGCAGGCCGTCGCGAAAGGCATCGGCCAGAGGCTGTTCTTGCGGCACCAGTTGGCCAGCTCGTCGAGCTTGCTCACCACCACATTTTCGGGCAACTCTAGCGCCATCGCAGAACTCCTTTGCGCCAGATATAGACCAATCCGGCAGCCAGTAACGCGATAAAGACCATCACCTCGCCAAAGACCAACATTCGGTCGTCGACCAGTTTGTCGGTCACCGCTTGGGCGATTCCCTCGGGATGTCGATTCGCGACTGCCCAGGGATAGAGGAACAACAATTCCACGTCGAACAACAAGAACGCGATCGCCACGATGTGGAAGCGAATATCGAACCGCCGCCGAGCGTCGTGGATCGGGTCCATACCGCTCTCGTAGGGCATTTCTTTCACGGCCGTGTTGCGCCGCGGTCCAAACACCCAACCCACGGATAACAGCACGATGCCGAGGCCCGTCGAGGCGGCCACGAACAACAAAATGGGCAGAATTGCGGGTTGCATAAGCAATTGCCAGGCAAGGTTTTGCAGCCAACGTGGCCCACTTTGTGAAATTGGTCACAAACTGGGGCCAAGAGAAAAGCCGACGACCGTCGACTTTGGCGGTCATGGTATCGGTTCCAGCAAACGGGGTCAAGTTGGCGATGCTGCCACTGACGGCGGCAGCAGACGGGATTTGCACGCCAAGTGGTCTGGACTCGCGGGACCTGTTTTGCGACAGTCCCGCCCCGACTTCGTCCCTGTTTTCTAGGCTCGCAGACAGCGTTGACCACCCGTGGGTCCCGCGTCGTGCGGGTCGGAACCGATCTACGAACCCGATCGAGGAGCGTTCGCCATGAAGACCCTGGGTCTGCCCACCGTCGTCGTTGCGTTCTTGACCGTCAGTTTGACCCTGGGCTCGGTGGCCGGGGCGGCCTGGCCGTGGAGCGCGAGTAAGCCGAAGACCTTGCCGCTCACCCAGACCACCAGTACCCCGCTGAGCGGCGGCAAGCCGCTGGTCACTCACGTCTCGGGCCCCTCGACGTGGCAGAAGTTCAGCTCCGGCACCAAGAAGGTCGCCACCGGCACGGTCGACGTGCTGACCCTGAAGCCGATCCGCGACAAGTGGAGCAGCGACAAGACCCCGAAGAAGACGTCGGCCGGCTACAACGTGCAACCCAAGAAGTCGAACAGCTCGTGGTTCGGCTCGTGGTTCAAGCCCAAGGAAGAGAAGCAGATCAAGACGGTCAACGACTGGATGGCCCAACCGCAACCGCGGATGTAAGTCACGTCGGAGCAGCGTAGCCGAACTCGCCAGAGTTCGGGTGGTTGCCCTGTCACCGTTCGCCCGAACTCTGGCGAGTTCGGCTACAAAGAGTGGATTAAACGCTTCTCGGTTGCGGGTCGGTTTACTGCTTTACCTACTGGAGTTCTGGCACGATGCGGTCCGTTCCTGCGAGTCCTTCTGGCCCGAGTTGGCGATCATCGGCGATCGTCGTGGTGGGCTGGCTTGTAGGTCTGACCATGCTCGTCGGTTGTGCGGGGCGACAGTTGAACTCACGCGTCGACTCGGCGTTTCTCAAGAAGGTGGCCGACGACCCGTTTCCCTCCGCCGCCGAGAAGGGCGTGCTGCCCGCTCCGAAGTAGCGAATCGATGGTAGTGATGCGTTTGACTGAATCGTGTGCCATGCCCACGTCCGCGTGGGCATGTTTCTCGAGGAAAACGCATGTCCACGAAGACGTGGACATGGCACACATTCCCAAACGGTAGCCCACCGCATCGATCGCTTGGTTGAGCCGCGCCGGATCGCCTGATATCCTTAAAACTAGGAACTTGGCGAACTGGCAACCTGGCTCACGATTGGTGCGATGACTGCTCCCACGCTCGGCGAAGTGCGATTGCGCTGGTTGCTCATGGTGTTGGCGGGGCTCGATTTGCTCGCGCTGGTCGCCGTCGTGGTGCCGCGTGAAACCTTGGCCCAAGTGCACGCCGCCCTCGGACTCGGCGAGTTCGCCACGGGCCCCGTGACCATTTACCTCGCCCGCACGATCTCGCTGCTCTATGCGTTTCAGGGTGCGACGTTCTGGCATCTGGCCAGCGATGTTCGCAAGTATCAGCCGCTGATCGCGCTGTGGGGGCGGCTCACGCTCGTCGGTGCGGCGATCTTCTTGGCGGTCGACGTAGCGGCCGGGCTGCCGTGGTGGTGGGCGATTGGCGAGACGATCTGCGTCGTGGGAATTGGCGGCTCGCTGCTCTGGGGTGTAAGCGGACTCGAGACCACTGCGAACTCGGCACCCAGTCGTCGAACACGGGAAGTCTCGATCGATGATCCGGCTGAAGTCGGTTCGTAAACGTGAGCGTGGTTATCTACAGGATGAGGTTACGATGTTGCGAATGAGCGAAGTGTGGTGTCACGTGGTGCTCGTCGGTTGCCTCGCGCTCGGCGTCGGGGGTTGCGGCAGCAAGGCGGTCGTCGTGCCCGATCTCGACCAGTTCGCCGAGCAAGGCCCGGGCGTCGAGAGTCCCGAGGCGTTGGTCAAGGCGTTTACCTCAGCCGTCAACAGTCGTGACTTTGCCGGACTGCAAGCCATGGTCTTCCACAAAGATCTGACCAAGAAAGAGCAAACGGCGCTCAACACGCAGTTCTTTGAACTCGTGAACACTAAGCTGATGGAAGCGACGTTCATCGAGCCGCTGGCGGTCTTCAAGAACGACTCGCTCGCCGAATGGGCCTGGTATCTGTATCGGCCCGAGGTGCATGAGAAGTTCGTGCTGGCGACGCGCGAGTATCGCGAGCGGCTGGCGAATCTCGATCCCAGCGAGAAGCCCGAGAGCGTTAAGCCGCCGGCCGAAATGCTCGACGAACCGACGCAGCCCGAGGTCCCCGGCACGCCGAACGTTCGCCCGCTCGGTTTGCTGCGCGCCGTAGTGCAAAGCACGGGCAAGCCCGCGTTCTTGAGTGAGATCGTATTCCTCGTCGGCAAAGCGGACAAAGGCGAGTCGGTTTATTTGGGCACGGTGGTGTATCCGAAGGAGACAGCGCCCGCGACGGCTGGCGCTCCGGCGGAGAGATAGTGGCGGAGGAGTGTTTGGTGTTTAGTGTTTCGTGTTTGGTGAAGACTCAATGCCACGTAACCAAACACCAAACACTAAACACCAACAACTACCCTCCCAACCTTCCCCGCAGTTCATCCAGCTCGCGTTTCAACGTCTGTCGCACGATCGCGAGATCCGAACTGTGCATGATGAGATTCGCGCCCGCCTCGCTCCAGGCGACTTCGCGATCGATGCTTTCCCAGAAGTGAATGCCCGCGCCGACACCCTTGCTCCGCGCGATGCGAAAGATGGTCCGCGCCGCCTCGTCGAACCGCGGATGAGTGTACTGCTCGGGAATGCCCAAACTACATGACAGATCGTGCGGGCCGATCAGCACGGCGTCGAGTCCCGGCACACTGCAAATCGCCTCGAGATTCTCGATCGCGGGGACGCTCTCGATGTTGGCGATCACGATCGTGTCGGCGTTGCGTTGTTCGAGATAGGTTCGCAGTTCCGGTTCGAGCGTGTTCGGGTCATCCAACGCTTCTTGCAAACGTCGCCCTTTGAGCGGACGCCAACGTGCCGCGCCCACCAACGCCCGGGCTTGTTCGACCGTTTCGAGATACGGACCTATCACGCCACTCGCTCCGCCGTCGAGCACCTTGCACGCCTCGAACGGATCGTTGCACGGCACCCGCACCACCGGCGGCACGCCGAGTGCCGCGTAAGTGCGGCACATCCACGACAGCGTCTCGCGGCTGAGCGGCACGTGCTCGGTATCGATGAAGACAAAGTCGACGCCCGCTTGCTTGACGGTTTGTGGCCAGAACGTCGACGGTGCGATCGCGGCAGTCGAGTAGACGCGTCGACCGGCGTGCAGTGCTTCTCGAATCTCTTTACCAGTCGGCATGGTGATGGTCCTTCGTCGCGTGTTTGTGATTGTGCGGTGTGCCATACCCACGTCTGCGTGGGCGTCACCCATAGTATCCATCACGCTCCGCGTGATGGCGGTTGACATGTTTGCTGACCTTAATCGCGAACCATTACTGCCAAGTCTGTTCCAGCGCACATCACGCGGAGCGAGATAGATACTCTTTTTCAACGCTTCGCCTGTTCACGCTCCCAGTCGGCCATCTCGGTGGCGATCAACAGCGCCATCGCGCCGCCGCGGCCGTCACGTCCCAACAGCGCGGTGCGATCGTAATACTCACGCAGCGATTTCATCTTGCCAGTCCCGGTGCAGACATCGACCAAACCGCCGTCAGCGCCGACGCGGCTCTTGATCGCGTACCACGCTTTGCGAATCGCCGGCTCATACGTCTCGCGAGGCAACCAACCGTTGCGCACGCCGCGGACCATGGCAAACGTCGTCATGCACGTGACCGTCAACTCGCGGTAACTCTCGGGATGATCGACCACCTGATGCCACGGACCGGTCGGATCTTGATGCGGCAACATGGCTTTCATGTGCGATTGAAACGTCGTGAGCATCTCGCCGCGGTCGAGATGATCGACCGGCAAATCACCGAGCGACAATGCCAAACCCAACGCGGGAAACCCATTCCCCCGGCCCCACGCAGTTTCGTCGAGCGGCGAGTGACGATGGATACCGTCGGCCCGAACGTTCAACTTGGTCATGAACCGCATGTGTCGCACGCACATGTCGAAATACTTCTTCTCGCCCGTGAGTCGGCCGGCCTGCGCGAGAACGGGACAACCCATGAACACCGCGTCGCTCATTTCGCTGTGCGTCGGCATAGCGGCAAGCGGCTCGCCATTCTTGTCGAACGCACGATTCGCCGCCCGCACCACGAGTGGAATGTACTCGCGGTTCTGCGTTGCGTCGTACAGCGCACCAAAAAGAATGTGTCCCGCGATGTCGCTGCCGCTGCTCTTGTCGGTGAGTGAAAGCTTCTGGCCCGTCCGATACGGTTCGACGATCCGCTCGATATCGGCGAGTTCCGCGCGATCACCGGTCAACTTGCCGAATCGCACGCGACCAAGACACGCCACCGCCGGGATATACGCCGCTGTCGGCAAGTCGTGACCGTAGACTTTCGCCAGTTGCGTGCTCACTTCGAGCGGCGAACGCTTCACTCGGGCGATCATTTCCTTCCGTGCCGGCGACATCGACTCGGCCAGATTGAAGTCGGCATCGCTGAACGCTTTCAACACATCGACCGAGTATTGACGAAAGGGATGGTCATCGCCCGGGGCCACCGACCACCGCTCGGCCTCGATGATGCCGACATTACACGCTGCTTTCGCATTGAGCTGCGCTGCGAGACTGTCGGGCGGCAAATCCTTCTCCTCGACGAGATTCGACTTCTCGCCCTCGACGAGTTCGATCACGTCATCCGGAGCATGCATGCCAATCCACCGCCAGATGTAATGTCGCTCGGGATCGGTCGGGCTTTCGTACGACGGGCCTTGCGGCGGATAACCACTCGCGGGCTTGCCGCCCGAGCCGTTGTCATTGAGCGTGCCGGCCGCATGACCGTCGGGATTGCCGCAGATGATCGCCGAGAGCGCGATGACCTGGCGATGGCCCGCGAACTCGGGCTCGGTGTAGAACCGCTTGACGACACTGATCGTCGCGGCGGTGGTGCGTGGCGAGCCGTCGAGACCACCGACCAACAGCAGCCGCACTTTCTTGACGTTGTAATCCAAATCGTCGGCCGTGATCACCGCAGGAATCGGCGTTCCTTTCCGCGTGACCCCGACGGGCGTGTGGATCAAGCCCGGGATTTTGAGCGGGCTCAAATCGAGTTCCGCCGCGTGGGCCGTGAACGTGACGCAGGCGAGCAGCGCGGTGCAGATCCAACCAGTTTTCATCGTGAGAGTCTCAGCAAGGTGGGCGATCAATCGCGGCATTGTAGCCCGCGCAGTCACGCACCGCAAAAAAGAGTATCCGTCACGCGAAAAAAAGTACCCATCACGCTCCGCGTGATGCGGAAGTTTGATTGACGTTCAAAAAGTTAGAAGTACTCAGCGCAGAGTCTGCCCCAGCGCGCATCACGACGGAGCGTGATGGATACTATGAAAAATTTGTGCGCCGCAGCCCGAGCGGGGGTCAAGTGGTGTTCTTGAGTTGGGGGATAAAGCAAAACAATTGGCGAACCGTGATTCGTAGTCGGTCTCAGTCCCCCGACTGATTGTCGACTTGGTCACGGCTCCACTAACCATCCACGACCCGGTCTCAGGCCGCGACGCACGGGATCACGCTCTACGACTGACCGACGTTTTGCTCCGGACACCTGATCCCGGTTCCGGACGTCGGAGCACGAACGCGAGTGAGTTGGAATACCCGACGGCTGTGCGACCGTGTCTCGCACAACGCATTAATGTCGTCGCTGTCACTCGCGCTCAAGCGGCTGCAATTCAACTCGTCGTACTCAAGCGATGTTTCACGACCATCGCCAGCTATTCGTTCCGACATTCCGAGCCGTCCGTTGGCAAGTTCCGCGACTCATGCAGTGGTACCAACTGCACGAGCCGGTTCGCTTGTCAGCCGTCCGGTGAGTTCGGCCAGCGGTCGCAGTCATGTTTCCCAAAGCGGTATAAACGGGCCGATTTGGTCGGCGTCGGAATACTCACACCTCGGGGACTTTTTCGTCGCAGCGGCAAGAACACCAACAACGACGAACGTTGACGACCCTCTTCATGACTCGGTTGAATCAGCTTTGCGAAGGTTACGCCATTGCGATGAGCGTTGTCCAATCGGGAGATTGCCAGTTGCCGAAATATTTAGCCCACGGTGAACACACCGTGGGTAAGCATCGCGATTGACGCCGCGTTTCGGGCGTGAACCGTGTCAGCGCGAAACCGCAAGCGAAGGGCGAACCCAGCACCAATGGCCGCTCGAGGCATGCGGAATGTGTGCCCGATGGGAAGAACCCCCGCGTGTGTTCACGCGGGGCTAATGCGTCGTGTAAACTGACGACATGATGCGCCTCGTCCCGCTACTGCTGCTTGTGCTGCTTGTGCTGCTTGCCACCCTCGGTTGCGATACCGATCGCACGTCGTTCGGCACGCTCGATAAGGTCTGGGGCCGCCGCGGGCTCGCCGATGGTCGCTTTCAAAAGCCTCGGGCAATCGCCATCGACGCGAACGACCAACTCTATATCGTCGATACCTCGGCCCGCATCCAAGTCTTCTCGCCCGACGGCGACTTTGTCCGCTCGTGGAAGACGCCGGCCTGGGAGAACGGCCGGCCGACCGGTTTGTCGATCGATCGTCGCGGCCGGGTCGTCGTGGCCGATACGCATTATTATCAAGTGTTGTTCTACAGCCCGACGGGAGAACTGCTCGGCAAGTTTGGTGGCGAGCCCGGCCCGAAACCGGGTCAGCTCGGCTGGGTGACCGATGCGATCGAGGACTCGACCGGTCATTGGTTCGTGTCTGAATATGGCGAGTACGACCGGGTCACCAAGCTCACGCCCGACGGCCAATTCGTGCTCGAGTTCGGCGGCCACGGCAGCGAGCCCGGCCAGTTTCTCCGCCCGCAGAAGCTCGCCATCGACGAGCAGGACCGCGTGTGGGTGGCCGATGCCTGCAATCACCGCCTGCAAGTGTTCGACAACTCGGGCAAACTGCTGTTTCAGTGGGGAACTCAGGGTCACGCGGCCGGCGAGTTGTATTATCCTTACGATCTGCTGCTCGACGGCGAGCATGTCTACGTCCTGGAGTACGGCAACCATCGCGTCCAAAAGTTCACCCGATCGGGCGAGAGCTTGGGCGTGTGGGGCCATGAGGGACGCGGGCCCGGCGAGCTGTATAATCCTTGGGGCGTGGTGCTCGACCGACAGCGGCGACTTCACGTGCTCGACTCGAACAATCATCGCGTGCAACGAATTCAACTGTGAACCTCGGCGGCTTTTGGATCACCTTCGATCGGCCTTGGTACCTGCTGCTGCTGGCAATTGTGCCGGCGCTGTGGTGGCTGGGGCGACACAGTCTCACGGGCCTCGGCCCCGTGCGGCGGTGGACGGCGTTCGCGCTGCGCTCGGTGGTCGTCGCGTTGTTGGTCTTGGCGCTGGCCGAGTTGCAATGGGTCCAGCGCGACAAACGGCTCACGGTGATCTATCTGCTCGATCAATCGCTGAGCATCCCCGCCGCACAGCGTGAGGTGATGATCGACTATGTCAATCGCGCCGTGGCGGAGCACCGCCAAGGCGACGATCGCGCCGGAGTGATCGTCTTTGGTCGCGATGCACAGGTCGAGTTCCCACCGCTCGATGAACGAGTGCAGCTCGACAAGCGGATCGAATCGCTGCTTGATCGCGAATACACGAACCTGGCCGGGGCGATCAAGCTGGCTCAAGCGACGTTTCCCGAGGGGACCGCGCGGCGGATCGTGCTCGTGAGCGATGGCAATCAGAACGCGGGCGACGCTCTGCAGCAGGCACGTCTGGCGGCCGACAGTGGCGTGGGAATCGACGTGGTCCCCGTCGTCTATGAAGTCACGAGCGAAGTGGCGGTCGAACGGGTCGTGGTCCCCGGCGATGTGCGCAAAGGAACGCCGTTCGAGCTGCGCGTGGTGCTCAACAATACGTCGCCGCCCGATGGTCCCGGCGCGGGTGTCGTCAAAGGGCGACTCGTCATCAGCCAACGGACCGACGATCAACCGCAGGTGTTGAGCGACCAACCCATCGAGCTGCCGCCGGGCAAACGTGTGTTCACGATCCGCGAGCAAATCGACGAAGCGAACTTCTTCAACTACGAAGCGCGGTTCGTGCCCGACGATCCGAGCCAGGACCGGCTGCCGCAAAACAACCGTGCCACCGCGCACACGCATGTCCGTGGCAGTGGGCAGGTGCTGTTGATCGAAGATCAAGACAACCCGGGCGAGCATGGGCTGCTCGTCGAGCGATTGCGGAAAGAGAATCTCGAAGTCAGCGTGCGCACGGCCGAGAACGCCTTCAAGTCGCTCGCCGAGTTGCAGCCGTTCGATACGGTGCTGCTCGCGAATGTGCCCCGCGAGCATTTCAGTCCCGAGCAGATCGAGATGCTGGCGACCAACACGCACGATCTCGGCGCGGGCCTGATCATGCTCGGCGGTCCGAATAGCTTTGGGGCCGGCGGTTGGGCGCGGACCGAGGTCGAGGCGGCGCTCCCGCTCGACTGCGAGATCAAATCGGCCAAGGTCTCGCCCAAGGGTGCCTTGGCGTTGGTCATGCACGCCTCGGAAATGGCCGACGGCAATCACTGGCAAAAGATCGTCTGCAAGCAAGCGATTCAAGCCCTGGGGAGCGAAGATTACTGCGGCGTGCTCAGTTGGAACGGCAACGAAGAGTGGCTGTGGAAAGGTGGCATGGTGCCGGTGCGAAATGGTCGGCAACAGATGTTGGCCCGGGTCGATCGCATGATCCCCGGCGACATGCCGAACTTCGAGCCCGGCATGGCCATGGCGCTCAAAGCATTCACGTCGCTCCCCGATGCTGCGGTCAAGCACATGATCGTAATCAGCGACGGCGACCCGGTGCCGCCGTCGAACACGGTCATCAATGCGTTCAAGGCGAACAACATCACGGTCTCGACCGTCGCCATCGCGGCTCACGGTCCGGCCGAGAGTCAGCAGTTGAAGAACCTCGCCAGCGCCACGGGGGGCAAGTATTACGAAGTGCTCAATCCCCGCGCGCTACCAAAGATTTATCAACGCGAGAGCCGTCGAGTTGCTCGTCCGTTGATCTACGAGGACGACAAGGGCTTCGCTCCGCAGCGGATGGCAACGCATGCCGTGCTCAATGGCGTGGGCGATCCGCTCCCGCCGCTCACCGGCTTCGTGATGACGACGGTCAAAGCGAATCCGCTGGTCGAGGTGCTGTTGGCCTCGCCGGTGCCCGATGTGCCGGAGAACACGGCTTTACTCGCGACATGGACTTACGGCATCGGCAAGAGTGCGGCGCTGACGACGGATGCCGGCGCTCGATGGTCCAAACGCTGGGGCGAGTCGGGCAGCTATGACAAGTTCTTCTCGCAACTTGTGCGTTGGTCGATGCGGGCCGCGGGGGACGACTCGCGGTTCAGCGTGACTACCGACGTCGCCGATGGCAAAGTGAACGTCGTCGTCACGGCACTCGACACACAAGACGAGTTTGTCAATTTTCTTGACGTCGGCGGCTCGGTCGTCTCGCCCGAGATGAAGAGCAACAACCTGAAACTGAAACAGACCGCCCCGGGCCGCTATGCCGGATCGTTCGACGCCGCCGAGGCGGGGAGTTACTTCGTGGTGTTGAGTCCCGGTGCGGGCCGGGCTCCGGTGCGAGCCGGTGTCAACGTTCCCTATTCGCCCGAGTTCCGCGACCGCAGCGCCAACGACGTGTTGCTCACGCAACTGGCGCAGCTCGAAGCGCGAGGTGGCCCGCGCGGCGAATTGATGCCGAAGATTGGCGAGCAAGCGAAGCTCGACGAGTTGCTCGCGGTGAACA
>JAEUIL010000207.1 GCA_016794255.1 Planctomycetaceae bacterium
GGACGATTGGGGAAGCACTTTTCACGGTTGAGCTGCTAGCCACGATGGCTGAGTTTTCTGCCGAAATTGTCGAAAGCGTGTGGGCTGCTTGCCAGGCTGGAGCAGGCGAGATTGCCGAGGCGTTGTCGCGCACGTTCGACATTCCCGTCCAAATCGAGCCGGGCGAACAAGCCAAGTGCGGACCGTCGCGGTTGCCCGAAGGGGTTAACGCTTCCGCGTTGCTGATCGTCATGCAGGTCGGCGATCAAGCGGCAGTCGTCGTGTTCCCCGAGTCGACGGGGCTGATCCCCGCTTGGTGCGCGAATCCCGATCCGACCGGGAACAGCAAGCTAGCGACGCTCGCACAAGAGCTGAGCATGCTCTGCTTGCCCGAGATCGTGGTCTCCAACTCGCAACAGACGCTACGGGTCGACAACGCCAAGTCGTCGCTGGCCGCGGCCGGTTTGGTCAATGATGGGGCGTTGATCCCGTTGCATCTGCGCTCGGGGGACGAAAAGCGTGGCCAAGCTTGGCTCGTGTGGCCGCTCAAGAATCCGGCCGGACTGGTAATGAGCAGCATGAACTCATCCGCGCCACCACCCCCGGCTGCTCGTCCCGCGGCGAAACCAGCTCCGGCACCCGCCGCGCCTCCGCCGACAGCTTCGCGACCTCAGCCGGTTGCGGCTTCGCCCGAAGTGTTGCCTTCGTACACGCGGAGTCTGCTCAAGATCAGCGTGCCGGTCTCGGTCACGCTGGCTCAAAAGAAACAGCCCGTGGGGCGAATCGTCGAATTGGGCGTGGGCTCGATCATCCACTTCAACAAGAAGTGTGAAGAGATGCTCGAGTTGGAGGTAAACGGCCAGCGAGTCGCGCAAGGCGAGCCGGTCAAAGTCGGTGATAAGTTCGGTCTACGCATCACCGGTGTCACGCTGCCGCCGGAGGAATTCAAGCCGCTGACGAAACGCAAGTCGTAGTTACTTGATCGTTTCGAGCTTGCTCACAAGTTGCTCTTCGGTGTACTTGCCGAAGGGAACAACCAACACGACAAACGCCGGGCCGGTTTTGCCCTCGAACGAACCGGTCACCATCCAGACCTCGGTCCCTTTCTGGTCGCCCGATGTGGTCTTGGCATGTTCGAACGAGAATGACGCTGGCTTGCCGTTGATTTGTAATTCGCGAGTCTTCTGCGAGATCGTTTCCAGATCTTTGTGACTCGAATTGTTCTGCAACTCCTCCCGCAGCTTCTGCTCGAGCGCCTCTTTGCCGCCGGTGCCCGCCACATTGGCGTTCACCTCGCCGATCATGAGCATCGACTTGTCGGCACCTTCGTACATGGCCATTTTGCCCACGGGGCCAAAGATCGGCAGATCGACTTTGATCGAAGCGGTCGCCTTGAAGTCGTCGAACAAATCCCCGCCGGCGATTTCCTGTCCGACTAAGGTAGCGATCTGCGGATCATTCTGAATCTGAAATGAACTCGATGCCATCCAGGTAAAGCCGCCGCAGCAAACGACCATCAGCACGACGCCGATGCAGCCCATCGTCAGGCACGATTTGAAGCATCCGCCCGAGGGACGCTGTTGGACGGGCAAGCCGGTCTGAGGATCGAATGACATGCGAAAGCTCCGACAAGAGAAGACGAGAAGAGTGGTTGGTGGCTAGTGGTTGGTAGTTAGTTGCGAAGGCAAGGATGCTTGGGCATTGTCAAACCACTAGCCACCAACATCCAACCACGATCAACTAACCACTCACAACTTCCCCACCCACAGTTTGCTCGGATCGCGCCGCGCACGCAAGCAGATGGTCAATCCGTCGCGAGAAAACCTGCTCGAACGTGTGAGATTGGGCAAACTCACGAACCTTTACCGATGCATCTGCGAGATGCGGGCGTTGCATTGCTAGCAGTCCGATTTGTCGCGCGAGTCCGCGGTAGTCGTCGATCGGCACGGACCAGCCGTCGACGCCTTGACGCAACAGGCCCGACCAAGCTTCGTTGGCGTACCCGACGATCGGCACACCACAGGCCATCGTTTCCAGATAGGTACACGACGGATCGCCTTGCCGATGCGGACAGACGAACAGATCGATTTCATCTTGCAAGAGCGGCGTCAGTTGCTGAGCAAAGTCCAACACTCCAGGCAGCTTCACGCATGAGTCGAGCCCCGCCCGGGCAACCTCGGCAGCGATTCGCGGGCGCAAGTCGCCATCGCCACAAATCGTCATTTCGAATGGCACCTGGAGCCGGCGCAGCTCCTGTGCGATACGCGGCAGATGATCCGCCCCCTTCATGGCAATCAATCGACCGGAGAACGCGAGGCGAAGCGGTTTGCCCGCTTCTAAATGCTGCAATCGCTGTACGAGTCGCGTGCGCGGAATGATCATCGCGTCAGTCGTGCGGGTGTCGAAGTACAGCAGCGTGCGCGGATTGAGCGGCTGGTACGCCTCGAACGTAGGCGTGCCATTGCACTGCACACCCGTGGCGAGTCGCACGTTCTCTCGATTCGTGCGCTCTTGCGTCCATTCCCAGGCCATGCGTCGCCAACGTCTGAGTGGATTGCGCGTCTCGGTCCGGGCGATTTGCCAGCGTGTTTGGAGCGAGTACTCGCTGCAAGTCACGACCGGCACGCGTAGCTTTCGACACAGGGGCACGACGTGATTCTGCGCACAATCGGCCCCGGTAAGCACGACGCCCGCATGGGCCAACTCCTCGGCCAATGACAGATCGCCGTATCGCATGACCCGCACTTGAAACGGCAACGTGGCCGGATCAACCGCGTACGAATCGAGATTGTTCGTCACGGTCGCGCTACGTTGCATGATCGCCACAACCGGACCAGGCCAACGTTCGACGTATTGCTCCATGCCGGTGACGAACTTCTGCGTGAGCAAAATCTGACCGTCATGTCGTACCACCGCGGGCAGCGAGGGCAACACGACGAGCGATCGATCGTATGGCATGGTTTGTTCCGCGTAGGGGGACTGTTTCTAACACTCAACCATAGCTGAGCCTGCCGCCTACCGGGGGAAAATAACCTACATAGTTTGTGTTGAGATTTGACGCCCGCGTGTACCGAACGCCAGCCGTAGCGGTCGTAAGGCGCGACGCCAGTGCGTTTATCTCGCTGCACAACTGATGGGACCCGGCTCGATTTGCCCGCGACGGCGAATCGCGATCGGGCGTGTCGCACTCGATACCAAGGCATCCTTCGCATGACTCAGCACTCTCCGTTTCACTGCTTTCTCATCGGCGCTGACTCGCTCTTGATCGAGTGCGGCGAACTCTTGCTTTCCCGCGGACATACCATCGCTGGTGTCATCACCGCCGCGCCGCGCGTTGCGCGTTGGGCCCGCGATAAGCAGTTGCCGGTACACGACGCCAACCAAGATTTCCGCCCAGCGCTCGACGCCCAGCCGTTCGATTACCTATTCGCGATTACCCATTTGTCGA
>JAEUIL010000217.1 GCA_016794255.1 Planctomycetaceae bacterium
CGAGAGGAAATCGATAATCGCCACCTGCCGATGTAGTTGCTGCCGCAGAAAGTCGGCCGCCAACCGAGCCGGTGTCCCGTCGAGCTCGCCGAGCATCGCCAAGCCGCGCAGCGCGAAACCGGTGTAGTACAGATCGCCCGCCCCTTCGCGGCCCGAGAAACTGCCATCGGGGTTCTGCGCTCGCAGCAGATACTGGGCATGCCGCTGCCGGAAACTCTCGGGCAACTCGCCCAGGCCGGTGGCCAGTCGAACGGTCAGATCGGCAAGATAAGACATGCGCGGTGCGTTTCCGAATGGGGACAGAGGCGGGACAACCAACAGCGAAGCGACCTGGCTAGCGGCGACTGACCGTCGATCAGGCCGGGGTCGTCAAGCGTTCGCGTATCGAGGCGGGAATGGTGATCGACAGCGGTGGGCCATGCTCTTGCATGCGACAACAGACGCTCGTGATCTCGCCCTCGGCCACGGCGCGGCCTTGGTGCGAAAAAGCAACGGCGTAGGTCACGCTCTTGTCGCCGATGCGCGCGATGCGCAGTTCCACGTCCAGCACGTCCTCGAAACGCACGGCCGACCGGAAGTCGCACCGCGAGCTGACCCGTGGCCAACTGATGGGCCCTTGCTCATCGCGCGAGACCACGCTCAGGCCGCGACTGCGCAGGAACTCGTGCTCGACCTGCTCCATGAGCAAGAAGAAGACGCTGAAATGGGCGATGCCCGCGGCGTCGGTGTCGCGAAACTCGATGCGACGCGTCGTGCGGAACGGAGTGGTCATACTCAAGGCAGGAAAGCCCGTCGGTACCTGCGAGGCGCCGACCGAGCGAAGCTTAGGAGGGATGGCAGCTCGGAACGGCTCTATCGTACGCCGAGCGCTCGGCGGTGGCTACGGTTACCGGCCGAGTCGTGACCGCAAACCGACATTGCCAGACAGGCGATTTTGTCCGAAATCTCGGCCTTTGCGGCGTCTCGGAGCGGCAATAAAAACAATAGAGCCGTTCGACCCCTGAAGATCGAACGGCTCTTTCTCGTTGTAACAAATGCGGTGTGGGGTTGCGATCAGGGTGGTGGATTGCAGCGAATGCCACGCTCCGCGACCGATCTGCGAACCCGAGAAATCGAAAAGCAGGGGCGGTTGACAGGCTATTAGAACAATAGAGTCAACCTACCAAACTACTTCTTCTTCGACTTCTTAGCAGCCTTCTTGGCAGCCTTCTTCGCAGCTTTCTTCTTGGCCACAGTAACATCCTCCAAAGAAATGGGTGAAACCTCTCGGACATCACAAGTTCGTCAACTTGAGAACACCGCGGTGTAGCCAAGTCGTCCGAAGATGCCAGAGACACTTCACCGGAAACAAAAACCGACTTCCTATCGCTGTTGCGAATGTGGCTTCCGGGGGGCACACCTTCACAACTCAGTGACCGAACTCTTAGGTCATGACGACCATTCATGTCGTCGCGATGCAGCATGCACTCGCCGTTCCAAAAACATCCGTGTCGTTTGATTGCCACTCGGATCAAGCAGCTTCAACAACCCGTGTTGAACACGAGCACCCGACATCAACATCGGGCCAACTGACATCGCGCACCAAGCAATCGTTGACGATGCAATGACTGCATTGGCGTTACTGTACGAATTCTAAGAATTAACGCAACATGATTTTGGTCACTTTTTTGCTTTTCATCAAAAATTGTCTTGCGATGGTTCGCGCACTCGGTCACCTCATGAACATCATGCGCTGTCATCAACCGCGCACGCGCGCATCAATAGACCGACACGCGCGTGCCATCGGCAAAGCGCACGGCCGGTTGCTCGCTGTGTCGCGCGATGCCGAACAGCGAGCGCTCGTGCGGCGCGAGCAACTCCCAACGCCGACAACGTCGTGCCGGCACTTCGACCGTGTCCCATTCGATCGGCGTTGCACTCCAGTGAGCTAACATCTCGCGCCAAGCCGCCACGCGCTGCCGACGACGGATGTGCAACGGGTCGAGTCCGTACCACTCCGGTCGCGGCGCGATCAACGTCACGCCCATCTGACGACCCAGCACGGCCAACCGCTCGTCGAGTTCCAACGCGCGGCGTACGACTTCATCGCGCGACAGGCGACAGAGCGGCATGAACAGCGTGCGGAAGCAATAAAATCGTGCCGCCGAGAGCCGTTCCAGATCGGCCACCGGGGGCCGAATGAGCGTGATTTCGGCCTGAAAACTCCGCAATCGGTCGAAAATCTGCTCGGCCCAATCGACGATCTGCCGCACCGGCACATGGTACAGAATGTCGTTCCCCACGTCGGTCAGCAGCGCCCGAGTGGGTAGCGACGGCTGGCGTTGCAGATCGTTCCAAAGGCCGCACGACAACAGGCTCGGCAGCGAACGAAAGAGCACCTGACTTCGCATGCCCAACGAGCGTCCATGTCCGAGCGCGGTCATGACCTCAAGCGGCTCGGGCCACATCTGACCCAGGGTCGTCAGGATCGTGCGGAACGCGATCGTGACGTTACTCGCTCCCAGCAAGATCACGCGTCGACTGGGCGTCGGCACAGCGAGCTCTACCGCCATCGGCCGCCGCTCCCGAACGACTGGAGCATCTGGTAGTTGGTGAACGCGAGGTAGCCGAACATCAACGCCAGATACTGTTGCCGGTTATCGAACGCGAGATAAGCGACGACGGCGCCCGTGGCAATCGACAAGATCAACGACTGCCGCAGACCGTCCCGATGGTTGAGATGTTCCAGAACGGCTCGTGCGACCCGACCGCCATCC
>JAEUIL010000225.1 GCA_016794255.1 Planctomycetaceae bacterium
GTTGACCGGTCTCGACTGGAAGTACTTCAACTGGCAACAGATGGAGTTCTACGGCAACTTGAATCTGATGAAGACTGGCTTGGTCTTCGCCGATGCGATCAACACCGTCAGTCAGCGCTATGCCGAAGAGATCCAGTCCGCGCCGCTCGGTTGCGGGCTCGAAGGTGTGCTGCAAATGCGGCGTGACGTGCTGAGCGGGATCATCAACGGCGTCGACTACCGCGAATGGAACCCGGCCACCGATCGCTACATCGCCAAGCAGTACGACGTGTCGACGGTCCACGAGGGGAAACCGGCGTGCAAGGCGGCGCTGCAGCAAGAGTTTGGCCTGCCGCTCGAGCCGGGCATTCCGCTGTTCGGTTTCGTCGGTCGGCTCGCCGATCAAAAAGGTGTCGATCTGATCGTCGGTGCGATGCAAGATTGGGTCCGGTCGCGCGATGCGCAATGGGTTCTACTCGGGACCGGCGAACCGAAGCATCACCAAGCCTTGACGCAGTTGGCCGAGCGGTTTCCCGATAAAGTCGCGATCAAATTGGCGTTCTCGAACGAATGGGCTCATAAGATCGAGGCCGGGGCCGACATGTTCTTGATGCCCAGCCAATACGAGCCGTGCGGGCTCAACCAGTTGTACAGCCTCAAGTACGGCACGGTCCCTGTGGTTCGCGCGACCGGCGGTCTTGTGGACACGATTTGCAGCGTAACGCCCGAGACGATCGAGGCCGAGGTCGCCACGGGCTTCAGCTTCCGCGACTACAGCACCCTGGCCCTTTCGGAGACGCTCAGCGCGGCGTGCGAGCTGTACTATCAGCCCGAGGTGTGGCGCGGCATCGTTCGCAACGGCATGACGCAGGATTGGTCGTGGACCCGCAGTGCTCAGGATTACGTGTCGCTGTATCAACGCACGATCAATCGCACCCGCCGTGCTGTGCTGGCCTAACGTTTCTTCAGCGGATGGTCACGCATGACCGTGTCGAGCAGCGGCGGACCGAACGACGCCCTGGCCGAGTCTCAATGGCGACGGTGTCCGTTTACCGGTCGCTGGGTGGTCATGGCCCAAGTGCGTGCAGGCCGACCGATGGACTTCGCGCGACCGGCGGTCCGTCGTGACGGCGCGTTCTGCCCCTTCTGCGGTGGCAACGAAGAATTCACCACGGCCGAGTTGGCTGCCCGCCGTGATCCGGCGACTCCGGCCAACGCACCGGGCTGGCGCGTCCGGGCCCTGCCGAACAAGTATCCCGCCGTGTTGTCTCACGTCGACGGTACGATCAACGACCATGCATTGTTTGTTTCGCGGCCCGGGGTCGGCGTGCATGAAGTGTTCGTCGAGTCGCCCGAGCATTTCACATCGTCGTCGCAGTTGTCGGCCGAGCAGTTTGCCGACGTGCTGTGGATCTATCGTCAGCGGCTGTGCGATGTGCGTCGCGATGCCCGGCTGCGTTATGGGCTGGTGTTCAAGAATGTCGGCGCTCTGAGCGGAGCGTCGCTCGAACACCTGCACAGCCAACTGCTCGCCACTCCGATGCTGCCCGCCACGATCAGCGACGAACTCGCCTCGGGCGCGAGCTACTATCAGCGCCAGCGACGCTGTCTGTTCTGTGACGTGATCGCGGCCGAGCTAGCAGCCGGCGAACGGATCGTGGCGACGACGGACGAGTGGGTGGCGTTTTGCCCCTACGCGAGTCGCTTTTCCTGGGAGACCTGGATTCTGCCCCGCCAGCATCAAAGCGACTTCACGTGTCTGACCGACGGTCAACTCGGTAGTTTGGGCAGCTTCTTGCGGCAGATTCTGGGGCAGGTCGAGGCCACATTGCCCCTGGTCTCGTACAATTACCTGCTCCACACAAGTCCCTTTGACACGCTGGCGTTAGAACACTATCACTGGCATTTGGAGATCCTGCCGCGGGTCACCAGTGTCGCGGGGTTCGAGTGGGGGGCGGGTTTCGCGATCAACACGCTGTCGCCCGAAAAGGCGGCGGACATGCTGCGGCAGGCTCCGTGAGCACGCCTGCATCGGATGCCAGCAGCGGATGCGTCGTCGTGGCTTTTAGCCTCATCGGAACGCGTCCCGGATGACGATTTTTATCGTACCTCAAGACTCATTGCCACATAGGATTTCGTGCTCACATGTCTCAACCACTCCGCCTGTGCTTGGTGTTCCATAACCATCAACCGGTTGGCAACTTCGACGGTGTCATCGAGCAGGCGTATCAAGACAGCTACAAGCCCTTTCTCGATGTCTTCGCGTTGTATCCGTCGCTCAAGATCGGATTGCACACCAGCGGCTGCTTGATGGACTGGCTCGTCGTGCATCATCCCGAGTACGTCGAGCGGCTGGCGCGCTTGGCGGCGGCGGGTCGAATCGAGATCATCGGCGGCTCGTATCAAGAAGCGATCTTGCCGATGTTGCCGCGCCGCGATCGCGTCGGCCAGATCAAGCACTACAGCCAGTGGCTCGAGTCGCGCTTTGGCGTCAAGGTGCGCGGCATGTGGGTGCCGGAGCGTGTGTGGGAGCAATCGCTGGTTGCCGACATCGCCACGGCCGGCATTCAATACACGATCCTCGACGACTTCCACTTCAAGAACACCGGTTTGCTCGACAGTCACCTGCACGGTTATCAGGTGACCGAGGACGAAGGGCAGATCATCGCCGTGTTTCCCGGCAGCGAGAAGCTCCGCTACACCATTCCGTTTGCCGAACCGCGCGACACGATCGACTACTTGGGTCAAATCGCGCACGATCATCCCGGCGCGGTCGTCGTCTTTGGCGACGATGGCGAGAAGTTCGGCACTTGGCCCGACACCAAGAAACACGTCTACGAAGATGGCTGGCTGCGGCGGTTCTTCGACGCGCTCGTGGCCAATCAGAACTGGATCAAAGTCACGACGCTCGGCGAGACGATCGACAATGTCCCGCCCGTGGGCAAGATCTTCTTGCCCGACTCGAGCTACCGCGAAATGACCGAATGGGCGTTGCCGGCCGATCAGATCGTCGAGTACGAACGGGTCAAGCACGAGTTGGAACACGATCACCGCTGGCCGATTATTCATCGCTTTGTGCGCGGCGGCTTCTGGCGAAACTTCAAGGTGAAGTATCCCGAGAGCGACGAGATGTATACCCGCATGCTGATGGTCAGCAATCGGTTGCACTCGGCTCAAGAGGCAGGCCAAGATCGCGAGTTGCTCGAAGCCGCGCGGGCCGAGTTGTATCGCGGTCAGTGCAATTGCAGCTACTGGCACGGCGCGTTCGGCGGCATCTATCTGCCGCATCTGCGCAATGCCGTGTACAACCATCTCATCGCGGCCGAGAACTTGCTCGACAAGGCGGCCGAGCGCGGCGACGAGTGGATCGAGACGAACGTGGCCGACTTCAATCTCGATGGTCGTCACGAGGTGTTTCTCGCCAACGATCGCTTAGCCACGCTGATCTCGCCCCACCGCGGCGGACAGATGTACGAGCTCGACGTGCGGTCGATCTGTCACAACCTGTTGGCGACGCTGACCCGGCGGCCCGAGGCGTATCATCGCAAGGTCTTGGCCGGTGCGCAGGATGGCGGTCAGAACGTGGCCAGCATTCATGATCGCGTCGTGTTCAAGCAGCCGGGCCTCGAGCGCCGCGTGCAGTACGACACGTATCAACGCAAGAGCTTGCTCGATCACTTCTTCGATCAAGACGCCCGGCTCGACAATGTCATCACCGGCGCGGCTCCCGAACGCGGCGACTTCTTGATCGGCGTTTACGATGCTCGCACACGGCGGAACCCCGATCGTCACCAAGTGCAAATGGTCCGCTCGGGCAACGCCTGGGGTGTGCCACTCAAGATCACCAAGGGCGTTACGCTCGAAGCGGGCAACAACACCCTCGAGATCGCTTACTTGATCGAAGGTTTGCCGCCGGGACGCATGTTCCACTTCGGCGTTGAGTTCAATTTCGCGGGCTTGCCGGCCGGTGCCGATGACCGTTTCTTCCACGACGGTCATCACAATCGGCTCGGTCAGTTGGGCCGACAATTGGATGTCACCGAGCTTCGTTCGCTCGGCTTGACCGACGAGTGGCTCGGTATTGACGTCGGCCTCGAGTCGTCGCTGCCGACCAACTTCTGGACCTATCCGATCGAGACCGTGAGCCAGAGCGAAGGTGGCTTCGAGCTCGTGCATCAATCGGTGGTCGTGATTCCGCATTGGCACATTCAGGGCGATAGCGCGGGTCGCTGGAGCGTCACGCTGCAACTGTCCGTCGACACCTCGCTGGCCGAGAGTCGCATGGAGAAGGCGACCATCGCCGTGATGCGCTAAGCGACGCGCTTACGGCTCTCTGTGATTGCTTGCCTGCCGAGCGAATCAGCACATCGACTAGGTGTTTCGATGCAGCGACGCTGCGCGCCGCAATCGCTACAATCGCGCCTTCACATCATCGCCCATCGGAAGGAGCCAGCGGAGCATGAAGATCGTGATCATCGGCGGCGTTGCAGGAGGTGCGTCGGCCGCCACTCGCGCTCGTCGACTTTGTGAGTCGGCCGAGATCGTATTGATCGAGCGTGGTCCCGACGTGTCGTTTGCCAATTGCGGGATGCCGTACTTCGTCGGCGGTGAGATCAAAGATCGCGCCAAGATGGTTGTGGTCACACCCGAGCGGCTGCGCACTCGCTACAAGCTCGATGTCCGCACGCAATGCTCGGCCGAGAGCATCGATCGCGGCCACAAACGCGTGCGGCTCCGCGATTTGGCCTCGGGACGCGAGTACGACGAAACGTACGACAAGCTGATTCTGGCTCCCGGTGCGGCCCCGATTCGTCCGCCGCTGCCGGGCATCGATCTGCCCGCGGTGTACACGCTACGCAATCTGGCCGACATGGATCGCATCAAGGCCGCGATCGATCGAGGAGCCAAGAGCGCGGTGGTGGTGGGTGCCGGGTTCATCGGCCTAGAAATGGTCGAGAACTTTGTGCATCGTGGCGTGACGACCACGCTCGTGGAGCTGCAAGACCAAGTGTTGCCGCCGCTCGATCGCGAGATGACCACGCCCATCGTGCAGGCGCTGGCCGCGAAGCAAGTCAACGTGCGACTGAGCGACTCGGTCGTGGCGATCAACGAGACCCCGTTCGGCATGCAGGTCGTGCTCAAGTCGGGCGAGGCGATTGCCACGGAGCTCGTGATCCTCGGCGTGGGCGTGCGACCCGAGAATCGACTGGCCGTCGAGGCCGGCTTGGACGTGGGGCCGCGCGGCGGCATTCGCGTTTCCGAGTCGATGCAGACGAGCGATCCCGACATCTACGCCGTCGGTGACGCGGTCGAGACCCGTGACTTTCGCAGCGGACAGCCCACGCAGACGCCGCTCGCCGGGCCAGCGAATCGCCAAGGTCGCATCGCGGCCGATCATGCCTGTGGTCGGCCGAGCAAGTTCCGTGGCACGCAAGGCACCGCGATCGTCGGTCTGTTCGGTCGCACGGCGGCGTTGACCGGCGCGTCAGAAAAGGTCTTGCAGCGCGAACAACGTGCGTATCGCAAAGTGTACGTGCATCCGGCTCATCATGCCGGTTACTATCCGGGCGCCGAGGCGATGACGATCAAGCTGCTGTTCGATCCCGGCGATGGCCGCGTGCTCGGCGCTCAAGCGGTCGGCGGCGCGGGGGTCGACAAACGGATCGATGTGTTGGCCTTGGCCATCCAGGCAAAACTGACCGTGTACGATCTCGAAGAGGTGGAGCTGGCCTATGCTCCGCAGTATGGCTCGGCCAAGGATCCGATCAACATGGTGGGCTTCGTCGCCGCGGGGCTATTGCGTGGCGATCACCCGCAGCTCGACGTGACGAGCATTCTAGCTTTGCCGCCCGAGCAACGTCCGTTTCTGCTCGACGTCCGCGCGAGTGACGAGTTTGCCGCGGGCCACCTGCCCGGCGCGATCAACATTTCGGTCGACGAGCTTCGGGGCCGACTCGACGAGTTGCCGCGCGACCGGCCCTTGGCCGTGTATTGCCAAGTCGGCATGCGCGGCTATTTGGCGACGCGCATTCTGATACAGTCGGGCTTCAACGTCAGCAACATCAGCGGTGGCTACAAGAGTTATCAGCTCGCGTTTCCTGGCGGTGCGAGCTAACTCGCCCCGTTCATGATTTCGGCCGCGGCGTACGGCGCACCTGAATCTCGTCTCCCGCGACTCGCACCTCGAAACAGTCGACGCTCAGCTTCGGGTTGTCGAGCCATTTGCCGTTACAAACACTGAACCGCCACGCATGCCACGGGCAGGCCACGGCCCCGTCGAACACTTCGCCCGCGCCGAGGCTGGCCCCCATGTGCGGGCACAAATCGTCGATGGCCTGGTATTCACCGCCCGACAAGAAGACCGCCACCAGCCGATCGCCGACCGTGAACGTGCCGCCGCGGCCCTCGGCAATCGCCCCGACCTTGGCGACCGTTACGAAATCATCATCCCGACTCAAAATGGAACTCCGTGTGGTTGCGCTACCAAAAGGATGAAGGATAAATTCAACTCACCATTTCGCACTTTGCACTTTGCATTTCTCACTTTGCATTTCCCCTTCCTCATACCTCCGTGCCCTCCGTGGTGCCATTCTCCTCTCCCTCGCTTCTCATTCCACCACGCGAGCTTCCAGCCAATCAACTCGATCGAGCGTGTCCCCGCCGTCGCCGTAATCCACAATCAGGCTCAACAACTTGCCCCCGCTGAGGTCCACCGAGATCGGCACCGGTTTCGCCCCGCCGCGGATCGTCTCGCTGGCAAAGCGTTGCTCGCCGTCGACGAACACGCGACACGTCACGCTGCCGCGACCGGCCGTATGATCGTCGATGGCCAAGATCGCGTCGAAGCGACGATACGGTTTGTCGAGCGCAAACGTGAGTCGCGACGTGCTGTGCATGCCGACACCTTTAGCCCACAGGCGACCGCCGGCCCGGAGCTGCGTGCCAATCACATTGCGATCGAGTTCGTAAGGCCAAGCCAGCGTCAGATACGGCACATGCCGGTAACCATCGACCGCCAGTTCGTCGAGGTATCGCACTTTGCCCGCGAGCGGCTGAGCAAACACGATCGACTCGGCCGACGCCGGCCACTTAAGCTCCGACTTCTTGCTACCGAGCACAGGCAAGAGTTGCACGCGATCGTCGGTCGTGTCCCAAGAGCGCACTTGCACGCGTGACCCGTCGTCGAGCCCGATGAGCGTGCGCGGTGCGGTGAGCGTCGGCTTGCTGAGCAGCGACGGGTCGAATCGCACCATCGCCACGCGATTCGTATCGAACGCTACGACGCCGACGTTCGTTTTGATCTCGATGCGCCGCCCCTCGGCCGTCTCGCCCCAGGCTTGAATTGTGCCCGTCACGCGATCGCCGTTGTCGAGTTGCACCACGTCGTGTTTGCGATCTTCCTCGGCCGGCTTTAAGCACTCGGCCCACCAACGATCGCGCAGCTGCACATCGACCGGCACGCGCAGAATCACGCCAGCGACCCATTCGATCGGCAACTCCAGCGGCCCGAGCGATGAGTTCGACAGCTTGAGCCGTTCACCATCGAGACTCAAGGTGCGACCACGTTGCCGTTGGGCAATGACCGAGCCATCGACGAGCAGCACCACCGGCCCTTCGATCCATTCGACCGGCGCACCCCAGGCGACGAGCGTATCGCGCGGCAGTTGCGACCAGACAGCGGTCGACGCTTTGCCATCGAGCGTGGTCAGCGAACGCGCGAGTTCCTCGCTGCGAGCCGCGCTCCACAACCCACTGCAAACCAAAAGCGTCGTGACGATCGTGCGTAGTTTCATGATCGGTCACCGCTGAAAGATCGGCAGATAGTTGTTTGGCATTTGCAAGATGATGCACGCCATCGCCGCGCCGTATTCGGTGCAGATCGAATCCATCCACGCGCCGTCGGGCCGCTGTCGGGCGACAAGCTCGTCACGCACCTGCGGATACCAACGCTGCCAATGCGTGCCACCGGCGTGCCACATGGCCTGCACGGCATAATAATGACCATAGAAATAGTGGCTCTCGCGGTTGAACAACCCGCCGGCGGGCAGGTTCTCCATCAGGTACTTCAAGCCGCGCTCAATCTCGGGCCCCTCGTAGATACCGGCCGAGTACAGCGCAACCACACCGGCGGCCGAACGCGGAAACGCGCTTTGGCCGCCCTGGATCATGTACATGAAACCGCCGTCGGCATTTTGGCTCTTCTTCACGTACCGAATCGTGTTGTCGATGCAGTTGGCCGGGACAAAGATGCCGGCGTTCCGCGCCGCTCGCAGGGCCATCACCTGGCAGATCGTCACCGACAGGTCCGCTTCCTCGCGGCGCGGTTGGTAACGCCAGCCCCCCTCGGCGTTCTGCGTCTCGACAATCAACTTCACCGCGGCCACGAGCTTCTCACGCACCTCGGGCAGCTTGCTCATGCCGTAGACTTCGCCCAAGAAGAGCGTGGCAAACCCGTGACCATACATCGGGCCATGACTGGCACTCTCTTTGACGTTGATGAACCCGCCGGGGTCGGCATGCGCCAGAATGAAGTCGATGCACTTTGCGACCTGGGGGCCATACGGTCCGCGGTCCGGGGTGCTGCCCGACGACATGAACGCCATCCCGGCCAGGGCCGAGATCGCCACGTCACGCGCGTAGCCTGTGGTGCCAAAAGCCCCTTCATCGGTTTGCTGTTTGGCGAGAAACGTGAGGCCCCGATCGATGGCCGTTTGCGCCTCGGGTGTCAGCAGCGAGGCCGCGCTCCGCTCGGGATCGTCTTCCGCTGCCGCACGCAATGTCGTCGGCAACGCGCCGAGCAAGCCGAGAGCGCCGAGCTTACGCAAGAAATCTCGTCGAGCGTGAATTGGTTTCATGGCTTCTCGCTGTTCTGCCGCTCGGCCAAGGTCTTGAAATATTGCTCGATCAAGAGCTCGTACTTGGGCAAGAACTTCTCGGCACCCGACTGCAGCATTTGCTCGCGCACGCGCTGCGGGAGTTGCCCCCAGATTTCCTTGAGCATCTCTTGCATCTTGGCCCGCTCAACCTCGGCCGACTCGCGTTTCTTCAACTCGTCGCTGCTGTCCCGAGCGGGCTGTTGAGCCGGCTGTTGCTGTTGACCCTGACTTTGACCACCCTTGGGCTGCGAGACTTGTTGCCGCTGCTGTGTTTTCTGCTGGCCCGAGCTCTTCTTGCCCGACGAGCTTTGTTGCTGCTGACGTTGTTTCAGCTCTTCAATCAGATCATTGAGCCGCTTGACGATCTCGGCTTGCTTGGGTTCGAGCGCTTGGTCGGGCTTCGACCGCCGCAACAGCTCCTCGGCCTCGCGCATCTGCTCGGTCAATTCAGCGATCACATCGTCACCCCCGGCGGGCTTGTTGCCTGCTTTCGCCGCGTCCTTCCTGGCTGGCTTGGGCTTGTCGCCTCCCAAACCCTTGAGCAACTCGTCGTCGAGATCCGAAGCGGGTTTCGTCGCGGGCTTGTCGGCTCCTTTCTTCGGCTTATCGCCGCCGAGGTCCTTGAGCAATTCGTCGTCGAGCGAGTCGGCCGATTTGGGTTTGGCCGGGTCGGCGGAGTATAGCGCGGGCGCGAAGCCGCTAGCGAGCCACAACGCTGCGAAACTGTAGCAGACGGTGATGCGGATGTTGGTTCTAGTCATTCTTCACCTCCGGCGGTTTGACCGGCTTCGGCTCGGGAGTCGGCGTCAGGCCGTCTTTCTCGAGCAGCTTTTTCAAGTCCCCTTCACCCTTCTCGGTCGGCTCGGCTTTCGTCGTCAACTTAATGAGTAGATCGGCCAAGCGACCTTGCTCCTGACCAAGCTCGACATACTCGCGTTGCAAGTCGGGCGACGGAGTCTTGAGCTTCGTGGCTTGCTCATCGAGCAACCGACTCCGGTCGTTCAAGTCTTCTTGCAGCAGCTTGAGCAACTTCAACTCGGTGAGACTGACCTGCGGGCCTTGTTGCCCCTCGTCGCCGTCTCCACCGCCAGCGCCCCCCTGATTTTCTTTTTGCTCCGCGTTCTTCTCGTCGTCATTGGCAAAGGCTGCGAGCAACCGCCGAGCACGGCTCAAGGCAAGCTGTTGATGTCGTTGCGTCGTGGTGGTCACGTCGCGCTCGCCGAGTCGTTCGGCAGCCCGGGTCATTTCACGAGCTGCGCCGTCGAGCGCCAACTTGAACGCCTCACCGGTCAATTTCGCCGCGAGGCCGGTGGTCTCGTCGGCCACGCCGGTCTGTTGCCGCGACAAGTCTTGCACACTCTGCGCTTGAGCCCGAGTCAACCGACCGTTGGCGGTTTGCTGGGCGTCGTACTGCTTGGTCTCGGCGAGCAACCGTTCCTGTTGACCGATGATGTTCTTCACAAGATCCTGAATCTGCGATACCTGCTCGTTCGCCAGATCCTCCTCGGCCTGTTTGCGACGCTCGGCCAACTGCTGGGCCGCTTCTTCGAGGTCCTGCATGGCCTCCTCGGCCTGCTTGCCCGCGCCGGCGGCGTCGCCTTGCTGGGCCTGTTGACCCGCCTGACCCATTTTCGCCCCACCGCGCGTGGCGGCACGACTCGCTTGATCGGCCTGGAGCCGTTGCAACTGGCGAGCAAATCGCTCGGCCTGCTGTTGCAGCTCGCGTTGTTCACGGGTCAACCGTTCGAGCTCTTGCTTGCGTTGCTCGTCGTTCGGCTTCTGCTCGGCCTCGGCCAGCTTCTTACGCAGTCCGGCCTGTTGTTTGCGCAATTGATCGAGCTGCTGCTCGGCCTCGCGGAGCTTCTTCACCAGCCGGCCTAACTCGTGCTCACGGCGTTGCGAAAGAATGTCGAGCATCTGTTCGATTTCGCGACCGGCTTGCTCTTGTTGTTGAGCCGCCTGACCGATCTGGTTCTTGCCGACGTTCTTGCTCGCCTCGCGGAGCTTGCCGCTCGTGGCTTTCTCCTGCGCGTGCTGGATCGCATCCTGCAACGTGTCGGCCGCCACCGGATCATTCTGTCGCAGCTTGTTAGCCAGCTCGGCCATGCGTTGCTGCGTTTGCTCAAGCTGCCGCGCCACTTCGGTCTGCCGCGCGGCGAGCTTCTCCAGATCGGCCGCTTCCTGCTTGGTCAAATCTTGCTGCGACTTGGTGAGCGTCTTCTGACCGGTCTCGGCCGTCTCGCGTTCCAGCGCCTGCTGATCACGCTGCAACTGACCGATCTCGCGATGAAACCGGCGATACGTATCCCATTGATTCAAATCGCCGAGCAATTGTTCGAGCGACTCGATGACCTCGTTCTGATGCTCGGCCGCCGCGGCCAAGTTTTTCCGCACAGGAGCTTCTTTCTCGACCGGCGGCGAACTCTTCCCCTCGGCCTCGGTCAACCGCGACTGCGCGTCTTTGATGCCGGCCACGAGTTCGCGCGAAGCGCCGGGTAATGCTTGCTCGGCCAGTCGGGCCAACTCGTTTTGTAGTCGCTGCATTTGCTCGGGCGTGTCGCCTTGATCGAGCCGATTATTACGCAAGTCCGACAGCAGACTCGCGATCTGAGCCGGTAGCCCGTCGGCCTTGCTCGTGAGCGATCGCTCGATTTGCCGCTGCATGAGTTCGGCTTGCTGCAGGTGATCGACATCGGACTTCGTGAGTCGATCGACTTTATTGAGTTGAATGTCGACACCATCGAGTTGTGCCTTGGCATCGCGCTGCAACTTCAGTACCCGGGCCATCTCGCCGAGCAGTACCGCCTGACGCTCGGCAAGTCGCTCTTGTAGTTCGGCGGCCGAGATCACGGTCAATCGTCG
>JAEUIL010000257.1 GCA_016794255.1 Planctomycetaceae bacterium
AATCGCCTAGTTTGATCGATTAGTCTAGCTAGTGGACGGGCCAATGGCGCGGCCTATAATTCGTTCATATCGATCACTTTCACCAGGACCGCAAGCGTGAAGCAGCTCTTAACACCTCATCAAGTCGCGAAAGCGATCGGGGTCAGCGAGTCGTCGCTTAAACGCTGGTGCGACAAGGGGATGCTCGCCACTCAGCGAACGGCCGGTGGCCATCGCCGGCTGACGATCGAGGCCGTGCTTGAGTTCATGCGCGAGTCGGGACACGAGATGGCTCAGCCCGAGTTGATCGGGTTGCCCGCGGCGGTCGGTAAGGGGACCGTGGTGGTTGAGCGAGCCAGTGAGATGCTCCGCGAGGCGCTCATTGCGGGCGACGAGGGTGTGGCGCGGCGGACGATCCTCGATCTGTTCTTGGCCAAGCAGTCGGTGCCGGTGATTGGCGATCGAGTCATTGCCCCGGCGCTTTCGCATGTGGGGCAGTGCTGGGCCGAGGGAACGCTGGAGGTGTATCAAGAACGACGAAGTTGCGAGATCGTCAGTCGGGTATTGCACGAGTGGCGTGGGCTGATCGCCACTCCGTCAGCGCAAGCCCCCCGAGCGATCGGCGGCACGGTCGAAGCCGATCCTTACGTGCTGCCCACGTCACTTTGCGAACTCACGTTGCGCGAACTGGGTTGGCAGGCCGAGTCGTATGGCACGCGGCTACCATTTGCCACGTTGATTGCCGCCGTGCGTGATGTGCGGCCGCGGCTCTGCTGGTTGAGCGTGTCGTATATCGCCGACGAGGCCGAGTTCATCGCTAAGTTTGCCGAGTTGTTCGACGCGACGCAGGCCTGTGGCACAGCGCTCGCCGTCGGAGGGACGGCCTTGCACGAGCCGTTACGTTGCCAACTACGCTACTCGGCCTTCTGCGACCAGTTAGCGCATCTCGCCGCCTTTGCAACGTCACTCACCTCGACAAGCAGCAACGATTCAGGGCAGGTCAACCCGTAGACCGGCAACAAGCGTAGCGCAGTTCCGGCGCGATTGCGGGATGGCAGTGGGATGCCGAAAGGCAGATGCACCGCGGAGACACGGAGGGCGCGGAGAGAAGCGAGGACTAAGAAGGAGAGCAGTGCAAACTAGCGGACAATCTTCGTGGCGCTCGCGGATGTGGAGTTAAAAGCCACACGATCTCGTTGCCTCTTCTCCGTGTCCTCCGTGTCTCCGTGGTGAAATTCCCCTGGCTCTCACGGAACACCACCGCTCGCCGGAACAGCACAGACTTTTTCCAGCCTACGCTCTACACCAACACCGCGCTCAGCGGATTGCCCTTGGTCAACTGGAACGGGCGATTGAGTTGATCGTGCTCTTCGCGGTGCGGATCAATGCCCAAGAGATGATAAATGGTCGCTACGAAGTCGGCCGGGCCGCAGGATCCTTCGAGCGGATACGCGCCGATCTTGTCGCTCTTGCCATACACCGCGCCGGGCTGAATTCCCGCTCCGGCGAACAGCACGCAGTAGCAATCGGGCCAGTGCTCGCGGCCCGCGTTCTTGAGCGTGATCTTCGGCGAACGTCCGAACTCGGCCGCCACCACGACGAGCGTCTCCTCGAGTTGCCCGGTCTGCTCCAGATCGGTCATCAACGCCCACAACGCCCGGTCATACGGCGGGATCAAATCCTCTTTGCAGGCCGTGAAGTTGTTCCAGTGCGTGTCCCAGGCGAAACCGTTGCGCCCCTGGGTGCGTTGCCAATTGCACTGCACGAGGCGCGTGCCCGCTTCGAGCAAGCGTCGACCCAAGAGCACCGATTGACCAAACAGATTGCGGCCGTAACGTTCGCGCGTCTCCTTGTCGACCACCGACAAATCAACCGCCTTGCGCACGGCCTCGGAGCTCACCACGTCGAGCGCTTTCTGTTGGCTGAGCTTGAGCGACTGGGCGATCTGCTCCTGATTCAAGAACTGCGTCTGGGCGTTGAGCTGCTCGATCAACTTGAGCCGGCGTTGAATCGTGGTCTCGGGCGCGTTGGGCGACAGCGGTAGATGTTCGAGCTTGAAATCGTCATCGTTCGGATTGCCACCGGTCAGCATCGGATCGTACTTCGGACCGAGCATGCCCGCGAACTGACCGGCGCGTCGACCGCCCGCCACATCCATCCGATGCGGCACAATCGAGAACGGAAACATCGGCCCGCTGCCCGGCTCGATCTTCGCCAGACATGAACCCATGTGCGGCATATCCTGCCGGGTCATGGTGTTCACATCGGGCACCGAGCCCGGATAGGGATAGCCGGTGAACATCCAGTACGAGCCGCGGCCATGGTCGTTGTGCAAGTGATTCATCGACCGCACGAGCGCCATCTTGTGCATGAGCGGCGCGGTGAGCGGGAGATGCTCGCCAAAGCGGATGCCGGGGAGCGACGTGGCGATGGTGTTGAACTCGCCACGGATCTCGGCCGGGGTGTCAGGCTTGGGGTCCCACATGTCGTGTTGTGGAGGCCCGCCCGAGAGATACAAGATGATGCAGTTCTTCGCCGCGCCGAAGCTCTTGGACTTGTTGCTGACCGCCTTGTCACTGCTAGCAGCCCCGGCCGAGCGCTCGAGCAGCGTGGGCAACGACAGCCCGGTCATGCCCAAACCGCCGATGCGAAGCATTTCGCGGCGCGAGATCGTGTTGGCCGTTGGACCGGCGGGACCCAATAGTCGCAGCATGGCAGGAATCCGGGGCAGGAGGGGATTCGGCGGGGAGCTAGTAGACTAATCGACCGGAAAGCGCTTGCCAATGCTGATGCGTCGGCGATTCTCGACTATACTGAGGCCCGGCTTTTCGCACGAAGCCTCCCACCTCCTAAGATCGTCACCCTCCCCCGGGTCGCCCCGCCATGTTTCGGCATCTTGCCCCATTTTTTTTCGCCGTTGGGCTGTGGCTGATAACGCTCGGCGCGACGGCCCAGGCCGACGCCTTTCTAGGCTCAATGTCTCCGGCCGCACTCGTGCGCGGTGGCACGACCCGCGTCACGCTCTCGGGCAGCGAACTGGGGCGCGGGCTCGATCTGTGGACCTCGGCCCCGGCCGGGTCCATCGAGGCCAAGCTCGTCGAGCAATCGCAAGACAAACAACTCACGTTCGACGTAACGGTCACCGACCGCTGCCCCGTCGGGCTCTACGGTCTGCGACTGGCCAGCACGCACGGTCTGAGCAACACGATCATTGTGCTCGTCGATGAACTCGTGCCGCGAGTGGTTGCGCCAGTTAACAATGCCGCGCCGCTCGCCGTGACGTTGCCCGTGTCACTCGCCGGGACCTTGCGTCCGACCGAGCTCGATCGGTTTGCGTTCGACGTTCGCGCCGGCGAGACGATCTCGTTCGAGTGCGTGAGCAGCCGCTTGGGCAAAGATGCCGATCCGATCATTCGCCTCCGCGATCCGCAGGGGCGCGTGATCGTCGAGCACGACAATGATCCCGGTCTGTTCTTTGATTTTCGCTTCGCACATACGTTTGCCACGGCAGGTCGGTACTCGGCCGAGGTGTTCGACGCGCGGTTTCATGGCGATCCCGAGTGGAATTATGTGTTGCGGATGGGCCGGTTTCCTGCGGCGCGCGTCGTGGTGCCGTCGAGCGCGCAGCCGGGGCAGAGCGTTTTACTTCAACTACCCGAGTTGCCGGGCGTTGCCCTGCCGGTGTCAATCGATCCCACAACGACACTCGGTCGCACGTATCAAACCTTGCAGCGTGACGACGACCAAGCGCCGAGTTGGACGCCCGTTCTGATTACCAATGCGCCGAGCACCGTCGAGGTCGAGCCGAACGACACGTTCGAGCAAGCCACCGCGGCCAAGCCTGGCGACATGCTCTGCGGAGTCTTGGGACGCTCGAACGATATCGACCATTTCGCGTTCGAGCTGAAAAAGGGTGACCGCGTCGAACTACGAGCCGAGAGCGCGACGCTCGACTCGGCCGCCGATATCGAGCTGGCCGTGATTGGTCCCGACGGCAAAGAGACGCAGCGCATCGACGATGTGTTGCTCGAAGAAGCGTTTCTCCTGCTCAATGCCAACCGCGATGGCGTGTGGCGCGTGTTGGTCCATGATGTGACGCGTGGCGGCGGTCCGGCGTATGCTTATCGCATCGAGACCCGTCGGGCCGGACCTGCGATCAGCGTGCAGGCCGATATCCCCGACGTCACGCTGCCGCAAAACGAAACGCAATCGCTACCGCTCATCGTGACGCGCACCGAATACACCGGTCCAATCAAGCTGTCGCTGCCCGGCGCACCGCCCGGTGTGACGCTCGAACCGAACGAGATCGCCGAAGGACAGACGAAGCTGCACGCGCGGCTCCGGGCTGACTCGTCGGCTCCTCTGGGAGTGTTCAGCATCCAGGTGCAAGCCACGGGCAGCGTGCCGGCCAAGGGTGACGCAGCGGAGTACACCATCTCGACGATCGCGCGGACGCAACCCTTGATCGATCGCGAGCGGTACAACGTCGACCTGATCAAATACTTCTTGCGTGAGAACCAGCGTCGCTTGCCGCCATCGCTCACGAATCAGATCGCGCTGCAAATCGCGCCGCCGACGCCGTTCTCGGTCGAGTTGCCTCAGCCGGAGGTGACCCTGGTGCGCTATCTCTCGATCGATGTGCCGATCCAGACGACACGCGTCACCGGGTTCAAGTCGCCGATCACGTTCAAAGCTCGCGGCGGACAATTGGGCGAAGAGCGGGAGATTCGCCGCCAGATTTACACTCGTTTTCAACCCGCTGGCCCCGAGCAGCTCAACGTCGCCGGCAAGTTCCTCTCGCGCAATTTGCCAAACGAGGCGAAGGACCGGATCGATTTGTTTGCGACCGCGATCGACGGCGACCGCAAGGTCACGCTGGTCCGCTCGTTTGATCTGGAGTTAAAGGCGGGCTTCGACGTCGTCGCCGAGCCGAAGCCGGTCAGCGTGTTGCCCGGCGAGAAGGTGAAGTTCGAGCTCGTCGCCACGCGGTTGCCACCGTTCACCGGCGCGATCACGGTCGAACAGTCCGACCAGCCGAACCAAGGACCACCCGCCGGGATCACGTTGCCCGAGAAGGTTGTGATCCCCGCGGGCAAAGATCGCGTGGAAGTCGAGTTGAGCGTCGCCGCCGACGTGAAGCCGGGGCGGTTGCGAGTCCGGCTCGAAAGTCGCGCGCCGGTCGGCGAGTTTCTCGAAGAGCCGCGACCGAAGGATGTCGAGATCGAAGTCAAGAAACCGGATGTGAAACCGGCGGAGGCGAAGAAATGAGAATGTTGCTGATTGGATTGTGTCTTGCCGCGACGACGCTCCCCGCCGCGGAACCGGT
>JAEUIL010000355.1 GCA_016794255.1 Planctomycetaceae bacterium
AACACGAACTTCGCCCGCCGTGCCATGAAGCCTCCTTCGCGTTCGCCGCATCCCGCAGCTTCTTCGTCTTCGCGCGGTTCGATGAACCATTTCGATCGGTTGTTGCAACTGCTAGCCTTGGAATCGGCTGCCGAGGAAGCGCGGATCGTCGAACGCAGCAAACGCATGTCTCCCGCCCAGGCCGAGCAGGCGGGCGACGCGCTCGTCGATATGGTCGCTGATGACGAGGATCTCGGGCTCGGCGGTCGCACGATCGTGACGTTCGTCAAACGTAACCGGACGCTCGGTCTGCCGTGGACGCGTCTCGGCACCGGCTCGCCGGTGGTGATCACGGCCACCGATCCGGCCGAGGCGGGCCACGTGCGCGGTGTCGTTTGCGAAAGACGCGAATCGACCATTCGCGTGGCTCTGCCCGAGCGAGATGAACTGCCCGAGGCCGACGTGTTTCGGCTCGACGCCTCGCGCGATGAAGTGACCAACGAGCGGCAACGGTCGGCGTTGAAACGGGCTCGTGACGGCAGCGGCGAGCGGCTACCGAAATTGCGTCGCGTGTTGCTCGGCGAACACGCACCGGAGTTCGGAGCGGAACGTCCCTTGGTTGCCGAGCCGCTCGACCATTTGAACGAGTCTCAGCAAGCCGCGATCCGCTGGGCGATGTCGGCCCATGACGTCGCATTGATTCACGGTCCCCCCGGCACCGGCAAGACGACGACGGTCGTCGAGCTGATCCGTCAAGCCGTTCGCCGCGGCGACAAGGTGCTCGCGTGTGCGCCGAGCAATCTGGCAGTCGACAATCTGCTCGAACGCTTGGTCGCCAAACGCGAGAAGGCCGTGCGGCTCGGGCATCCCGCCCGGGTCATGGCCGAGCTGCGTGAGCACACGCTCGATTTGCTCGTCGACAATCACAACGACGTGAAACTCGCTCGCAAACTGGTGCGCGAGGCGCGGCAGATGTTTCGCAAAGCAGGTCGTTATACCCGGGCGAGACCCGAGCCCGGCGCACGACGCGAGATGCGCGAAGAGGCCAAGCAGCTGCTGGCCGACGCTCGCCGGATGGAAAACTTGGCGGTGAAAGACATTCTCGACCGCGCCGACGTGCTGTGCGTCACCACGACCGGCATCGACGATGAGTTGCTCGCCGACCGGCAGTTTGATCTGGTCGTGATCGACGAGGCGTGTCAGAGCATCGAGCCGGGTTGCTGGATACCGTTGCTGCGAGCGCGTCGCATTGTGCTGGCCGGCGATCATTGCCAACTACCGCCGACGATCGTCTCGGGCGAGGCGGCCGCGGGTGGTTTGAGCGTGAGTTTGTTCGAGCGGTTGGTCGCGCAGTTTGGCAACCTGATCGCGCGGCGGCTCGACATTCAATATCGCATGCACGAGGCGATCGCGGGCTTTTCGTCGGCCGAGTTCTACGACAACGCGTTGGTGGCGCATCCGTCGGTCGCCGCGCATCGCTTGGTCGATATCCCTCACATCGCGCCGTCGACCTTCGCCGAGTCGCCACTCGAATTCATCGACACCGCCGGCGCTGGGTACGACGAGGAACTCGAACCCGATGGCGAAAGTCGTCGCAACTCGGGCGAGGCCGACGTCGTGGCCAAGATGGTCGAGGCGCTCACGAGCACCGGTCTCGCCGCGAATGACATCGCCGTGATCACGCCCTACGCCGCGCAAGCTCGTCTGCTGCGCGAACGGATCGCGGTCCCTGGCGTCGAGATCGACAGTGTCGACGGCTTTCAGGGACGCGAGAAGGAAGCCGTGATCATCTCGCTAGTCCGCAGCAACGCCACCGGCGAGATCGGCTTTCTTGCCGACGTGCGGCGGATGAACGTGGCGCTGACTCGGGCGCGACGCAAGTTGATCGTGATTGGCGACAGCGCGACGCTTGCCAACCATCCGTTCTACGGTCGCTTCTTGGAGTACGTCGAACAGCACGGGCTGTACCGCACGGTCTGGGAATTGGACGTCTAAAGCTCGCGTCCCGCCGCACAATCCCCCCGCGTGGCATAATCGCTTTCTTGCGCAATTTGGGCGTAATGACGTCAATTTGTGCAGGTTCTCGTGTCCGCGGGGACTGCATCGTCGAGTTCGATGAGAATAGCGTTCCAATGAGCGATCTGTCCTGACGAATCGCTGGGGGAAGGTATGTTTGCTAAACCGCGCCACTCTGGCGGCGGTATCGAACGCACAGGTGAACTATGTCCACCCCGGGCAACAAGAACAGCGGTAACATCAGCCCCAAGGCGCTCGCCGGTTGCTTTGGCATCCTCGTCGGGGCGTTTTTGTTGATCGTGGTGCCGCTCAGCGCGTATCAGTCTTTCCGAATCGACGTTCAGCCGGGCGAAGTCGCCGTGTTGATTCGCAAGATCGGCATCGACTTGGACAATAGCGACGAGATTGCTCCCACGCCCGAGTACAAAGGCGTGCAACTTGAAGTGCTGCGCGAAGGTCGGTACTTCTACAATCCCTACGAGTGGGAATGGGAAATCGTGCCTCAGGTGGACGTTCCCACCGGCAAGATCGGCGTACGCACGCGGCTCTATGGCGAGGACCTGCCTGCTGGCGAGTATCTAGCCAAGGAACCGACGCAAAAGGGAATCATCGCCAAGCCGCTCGAGCCCGGCCGATATCCGGTCAACCCGTATGCCGAGCGGATCGATCTCTATGATCCCGTGACGATCCCGGCGGGTTTCAAAGGCGTGGCGACGAATCTGGCTGGCGCGAAGCCGAAGGATCCCAACCAGACGTTGGTCGATGCCGGCGAGCGCGGTGTGCAAGCCAAGACGCTCGACCCGGGCATCTACTTTCTCAATCCGTTTGTGACGCGGGTGAATTTGGTCGACTGTCGCAATCAGCGTATCGATTTGGCCGATAACGGCGATCTGGGCTTTCCGACCAAAGACGGCTTCTGGGTGTCGCTCGACGGGATCGTCGAGTTCCGCGTCAAGCCCGACCGTGCGCCGGAAGTGTATGTGCTCTACAACGAGTTTGTGCCCGAGGGGCAGCTCGACACGATCGACGAGGAAATCCGCAACAAGGTGATTCTGCCCAACGCTCGCTCGTTCTGTCGGTTGCAGGGCTCGAACAACTTGGGCCGCGAACTGATCCAGGGGGATACGCGTTCGGTGTTTGCTGAGAAGTTCCGGGCCGAGATGCGCAAGGCGTGCGATCCGCTCGGCGTCGAGATCGTCGATGCGCAGATCACGCGCATTCGGCCGCCGGAAAAGATTGCTCAGCCGTTGCGCGACCGCGAGATCGCCAAGCAAAAGCAGGAGCAGTACTCGCAACAAACCAAGCAGCAAATCTCCGAGCAAGAGTTGGCCATCCAGAACGAGCTGGTCAAGCAGAAGCAATCGCTCGTGCAGGCCGAGCAACAAGTGATCAAGGTCACGACCGACGCCATGCAAAAGCAGCAAGTCGCCGTGACTCAAGGCGAGCAGCAACTGGCTGTGGCCAAACTGAAGCTCGAGGCGGCCAAGGACGAGGCGGCGGCGATCTTGTCGCGTGGCCAAGGTGCTGCGCAGGTGGTCGTGTTTCAAAACGAAGCCGAAGCCGCGGGCTGGAAACAGGCGGTATCGGCCTTCGATGGCGACGGAACCAAGTACGCCCGGTACGTGCTCTATCAGAAGATCGCGCCGTCGTACAAGACCATCATGGCCAACACGGCTGACAGTCCGATTATGGACATCTTCAAGTCATTCACCGCTCCGACCGGCTCGACCGCGACGACGAGCACAAAGAAATAGCACAAGGCATCAACCATGAACCAAAACTCACAACGGCTGTTGCAACTGGGCGTCGTCGCCTTTGTGGTGATCGTGTTTGGCACGATCTTTCATTGGACGATCAATCGCGTATACGTTCCGGCAGGCCACAGTCTAAAACTGACCTACAAGGGGCCGTTGTTCTTTGGCTCGGCGAAGAGTCCGCCCCCGACGCGGCTCGCGCGCTATGAAGAGGGTGAGGTCGGCGTGCAAGAGCGTCTGCTTGGCCCCGGTCGGCATTTCTACTGTCCGATCTGGTGGAAGACCGAAGTTGTAAAAGATTATGTCGTCGAACCTGTCGTCCCCCGAGCGGGTAAGATCGAGCATGTCGTGTGCCAAGTCGGCATTGCCACGAGCAAGATCGGCGACATTACCGGTGACACCTCGAATGTGGTCATCGATGGCGATTTGGGCGAGACCAACAGCCGCGGCATCCTGCGAAAGACGTTTGGTCCCGGTCGCTACCGGATCAACCCGTTTGCCTATGACTTCAAAGTGGTCGATGTCGTGACCGACGACCGTTCGGGCCAACGCAAGTTCGGCGGGTGGGTCGACATTCCTACCGGCTATTGCGGCGTGGTCACGAATCTGACCAACATCCCGGCCAAGGGAGCGAACGAGCCGGCTCAGCTTGCTGGCGTGCAGTCTAATGTCTTGCAGCCGGGGCTCTATCCGATCAATCCGCATGAGCAAGCGATCGACATAATCGAGATTGGCTATCGTGAGAAGAGCGTTACGGTGAGCAAGAAGGTCGACCGTGAAGGGAACGTGGTCATCGACGATGCTGGCGAGCCGATCGTGGCCGAGAAGACGACGGGCATCAATTTTCCCAGCAACGACGGCTTCCCAATTCACATGGACTTCACGGCCATCTGGGGCATCCTGCCCGAGCAGGCGGCGAATCTGGTCGAGATCTACGGCTCGGTCGCCAAGGCCGAAGAGCGTTTGGTACTGCCGCAGATTGAAAGCATTTGCCGCGAACGCGGGTCGACCAAAGGCGCGGTTGAGCTGTTGGTCGGCGATACCCGGCAGCAATTTCAAGACGACGTCTCGAAGATGTTCCATGAAATCATGGAGAAGAACAACGTTACGTTGCTCTACGGATTGGTGCGGCACATTTACATTCCGACC